>CAXYWN010000006.1:0-22559 GCA_964292625.1 uncultured bacterium | reverse complement strand
GTTAGGGCGCCAAGCAGCAGGATCACGCAGAAGATAGTCCTGATCTGTGTCATTTTTACCTCGACTGGATTTTTATGGTAAAGACATAAAGCAATGGCGTCAGCCGAGGCAACGGTTTACACTTTTTCCCAGCAGTGAAAATGTGTCAAGAGGAAATCTCGCCAAATTCATCGTTGGTGTTGATTTTTGGCGACAAGACCATCCGACCAGACAAAAAAAGGGGAGGACCTAAATCCTCCCCCGTTATAGTTTGTGGATTAATTATGCGGTTTAGAGCAGGGAATAGCTGAAGCCGAGGCCCAGGATTTCCTTCCACTGGACGTCCGGATGCTGTTCCTTTTCATAGATGAGATTGAGGTTAAGGTTCAGGCTCAGCGCTTTCCAGATATTGAAGCTGAGCGTGTTTTCCCACTTGACGTCGAGGGCTTTCCAGTTGTCGTAACCTTCGATTGCGTCAGATTTGTAGAGGGCTTGGTAGGCGGAGAGTCTGGAATTGTAGCTGGCGTTGAGAGTGCTGATAATCTGTTTGTATTCGACTATTCCTTCCACGCCGCCATCGATGGGGATTCCCTCTACCTGGCGGTCCCAGTTTTCACGCACCGCGGCGCCGACCCGGAGGCTCAGCTTGGTTTTTTCCGCGTCCACAATGGTTCTCATGATACCGGCGCTTTCCGTGAAGATGATGGGATTTACAAGGAGGGTTTCTCCTGCGACCCTTTGGTCCAGAAACTGGGAATCCATCCGCACCGCCAGATAAGGGTCCACAAAGGATTTGAGGGTGAACTGGAAGAGAGATTCGAAGGCGATCTGGTCGGTGGATTTCAGGGGTTTATTCCAGGTGACCACACCGTCCTCATCCCTTTCCTGGAGGTGGGTTTGGCCAAAGGCGAGTTTGAGGGTGTTTTTGTTGTTGAGGCATTCGGCCATTTGTTTTGCCGCAATGGTGTTGGCGGTGGCGGCCCAGGTGATGTTGCTCAGCTCGCTGCCCGCCCAGTTATCGCTGAACTGGCTCTGGGTGAGGTTCACCATGATGTCGGAATCTATCTTCCAGGCTTCGGCGCCGAGGACAGCGACGGCCAGCATGAGCGCGGTGATGAGGATTAGTTTGAATTTGTTCATGTAGATATTTCCCTTAGGCCCAGATACCGGCTTCGGTGAGGGCTTTCTTGATGTTTTCCAGAAGTGACGCCTGCACCGCGCTCATATCCGCGTTGTTTACATGTGCGCCAATCCCGTAGGTGATATCTTTTGCGTTGGCGTCGGCGATGGAAATGGAGGGCGCCGGATCTTTGAGGATGCGGGTTTCAGCCTGCATGATTCCCTTCAGGATGTCCCTGCCCTGGTTCAGATCGGTGGCTCCGGGAACGGTGATGGCCAGTCCGACCTTGCGGGTGGGCATGGCGGAGAAATTGGTGATGGCGCCGCCGGTGATGGCGCTGTTCGGCACGATGATCTTCTTGTTGTCGCTGGTGAGAATGATGGTGTTGAGGATGCCGATGTCGTCAACGGTTCCAGCCTGTCCACCGGCGATCACAGAGTCACCTATTTTGAAGGGACGCATCCCGATCAGCATCACACCCGAGGCAAACTGACCCAGGGTGCCTTGCAGGGCCATACCCACGGCCAGGACGGCTGCGCCGACGATTACCATGAAGGACGAGGTGTTCACGCCCAGTTGGCTGAGGGCGGCCAGAACCACGACCAGCAGCATAACCGCATACATGATGTTGCTGACGAAGCTGGCGATGGTCTTGTCCGCCTTCCGTTTCAGCATGAGGTTGTTGACTACCTTGGCGATGGCCTTGGCGATCCAGTTGCCTACAATGTAGATGATCAGGGCAATCCCGAGCTTGATGCCGAAGTTTGCCAGCATCGCGGGCAACTCATTCCAGTCTAGTTTCATAAAATTCATTTGAATACTCCTTAAGATAGCACAATCAAAAGATTGACTATGCTTGTATATGGTTAATATAAAGCGAATACTTTGCCACACAAGATATATTTGCGCTCAAGATTAAACGCAAGTAATCAAGCAAGGCTGTGAAATCTGGGGCTTAGTTCATGCAGAAAGAGCTGGGAAAAGAATGAATGAGGCCGGGATTACCGGCCTCTGAAGTGTTATCCAAGCAACTCGGGGTAGAGGGGGAAGCCATCTGTCAAATCCCGCACCTCGGCCTTCATTGCGGCGAGGTATTCCTCGTTTTCGTGGTTATCGCGGACGCGTTTGATAAAATCGGCGATGCGCTTCATTTCGGCCACGCCCATACCTCTGGTGGTTACGGAAGGGGTGCCCAAACGCACGCCGGATGAGACAAAGGGGCTGCGCGTGTCGAAGGGAACGGTATTTTTGTTGGCGGTGATTCCGGCTTTGTCGAGAGCTTCCTCCATCTTTTTACCGCTGGGGCCGCCTTCTTCCTCGGTGCCCATATTCACCAGCATCAGATGAGTGTCCGTGCCCCCGGAAACCAGCTTGAGGCCATTATCCATCAGGGCGGCGGCCAGCGCCTGGGCGTTGTCGATCACCTGTTTTTGGTAAATCTTGAATTCCGGCTGCAAAGCTTCATGCAGAGCCACAGCCTTGCCAGCGATGGCGTGCATCAGAGGTCCGCCCTGGATGCCGGGAAAGACGCGACCGTCGATCGCCTTGGCGTATTCTTCCTTGCAGAGGATGATTCCGGCCCGGGGTCCGCGCAGGGTTTTGTGGGTGGTGGAGGCCACCACATCCGCGTAAGGGACGGGGTTCTGGTGCAAACCGGCGGCGACCAGTCCGGCGATGTGGGCCATATCCACCAACAGTTTGGCGCCCACCAGATCGGCGATGGCGCGGAAGCGGGCAAAATCTATCTTGCGGGGATAGGCGGAAGCTCCGGCGAGAATCATCTTGGGTTGGTGTTCTTTGGCGAGGCGTTCGATTTCATCATAATCAAACTGCTCGCTGTCCTTGTCCACCAGGTAGTGGATGATCTTGTAAAACTGACCGCTAAAGGAAAGCGGATGGCCGTGAGTGAGGTGTCCGCCGTGGGCGAGTTCCAGGGAAAGAATGGTGTCACCCGGCTGCACCAGGGCGAAATAGGCGGCCATGTTCGCTTGGGAACCGCTATGGGGCTGAACGTTGGCGTGTTCGGAACCGAAGAGCTGTTTGGCGCGTTCGATCGCCAGGCGTTCCACCTCGTCCACATATTCGCAGCCGCCGTAGTAACGGCCATAGAGGTTATAATTGAGCTTGCCGGTCTTTTTGCTCCAGCGGTAGGGATAGCCTTCGGCGTATTTGTTGGTGAGAACGCTTCCCTGGGCCTCCATCACCGCCATAGAGGTGAAGTTTTCGGAGGCAATCAGCTCCAGGTTTTCGCGCTGGCGCTTCAGCTCGGCTGCCATCGCGGCATAGAGTTCCGGGTCTTGTTTCTGGATGTGTTTCACTGTATTTCTCCTTCCAGTATCTTTATTTTTTGAATTCTGCTTTGGTGCCGGCCGCCCTCGAAGATGGAGTTCAGCCAGTTGTTGACGATTTGCAGAGCATAGGGGACCGCCGTGAAACGCCCTGCCAGGCAAAGGACATTGGCGTCGTTGTGGATCCGGGAAAGGCGGGCTATGTCTGTGTTTGTGCACAGGGCGCCGCGGACGCCTTTCACCTTGTTGGCTGTGATGCTCATCCCGATTCCGCTGCCGCAGATGAGGATGCCCATCTCGGCTTTGCCGGCCGCCACGGCTTTGGCTGCGGGAGCGCCGGTGTCCGGATAATCCATCGAATCAACTGAATTGGTGCCGAAATCTTCAAACTCGTGTTCGGGGAAGGCCTCTTTGATGGCTTCCTTGAGTTCGTATCCGGCATGGTCGCTTGCAATTGCTATTTTCATTTTTCACCTGCCATGAGGCACGAAAGTGCCACGCAATAGTATTTTGAGGCCGCGCTTTCGCTTCTGCTCATCACGACCACGGGTTTAACGGTTCCCTGGATCAGGCCGGCCAGCTCGCCCTCTGCGAAGAGCATCAGGCCTTTGTAAAAGCTGTTGGCGCATTCCAGGCTGGGAAAGATTAAAATGTCCGCCTCTCCGGCGATGGGAGAATCTACTCCCTTGATGGCGGCAGCGGCGGGATCGACTGCCAGAAACACATCCAGCGGGCCGTCCACCACGCAGTTTTTGATCTGACCACGCTGGGCCATTTTGCTTATTTGAGCGTATTCCAGCGTATTGGGCATTCCCGCGGAAACCTTTTCAGTGGCGGAGATCAGGGCGACTTTCGGCTTCTGAATTCCAAAGCGACGGGCCATCGCCACGCTGTAGTTCACCATCGCCACCTTCTGGCTCAGGTCGGGATAGGGCAACACGGCGGTATCACTGATGAAGAGGAGCTTTTTGTATTTTGGCAGCTCCAGCGCGCAGACGTAAGTCATCACCGCTTTGGGCGGAAGCAGTCCTTTCTCTTTATCCAGAACGGCTTTGAGGAATTTGTCCGTTCCCACCAGTCCCTTCATCAGCACGTCCGCTTCATCTGCTCGGACCATTCTCACCGCCTCTGTTGTGGCGGCGGCTTCATCCGGAATATCCACTATCTCAAACTGGGAAGAGTCTATTCCCTCTTTGGCGCAGACCGCTTCGATCCGCTGTTTGTCACCCAGCAGGATTCCAGTCACAAAGCCTTCGGAGACTGCTCTGGCGAGGGAAGAGAGTGTGTTTGGGTCCTCGGCGGCGGCCACGGCGATTCTGGTCTTGTTGCCCAGACCGCGGACATACCCCGCCAGTTGTTCCAGAGAGCGGATGGGGTTCATTGTTGACCGGCTCCGGCCATCAGGGCAGCCAGGGCGATGGAATAGAGTTTGGAGCGCTCGCTGTCGCCCCTTGAAGTGAGCACGCAAGGCACCCGGGCGCCCATCACCACGGCGCAGAGTTCGCTATCCATCAGCTTGACCACGGATTTGTAGAAAGTATTTCCCGCTTCGATATTGGGAAAGAGGATGCAGTCCGCATCGCCGCAGACTTCGCTCTGCACGCCTTTGATGATGGCACTTTCCTTGTCTATGATGAGGTCGAAGCCGAGCGGGCCCTCGACAATGGCGCCTTTGATCTGGCCGCGCTGGGCCATTTTAGAGATAATGGCACCGTCCGCGCAGGAGGGTATCTTCGGTAAAGTCTGTTCTGATGCGGCTTGGAGGCCCACCTTGGGTTTTTCGATACCCAAGAAATGAGCCGTGCGGATCAGGTAGTTCGTGATGGCGACTTTCTGCGCCAAATCCGGCAGCGGAATGATCGCCACATCGCCGAATATGAGGAGTTTGTGGTAGGTCTTGGGTTCCGCGACGGTCACGTGGGTGAGGATGGCGCCTTTATCCATCAGGCCGCGTTCTTTGTTCAGAATGGCCCTCATATAACGGTCTGTGCTGAGCAGGCCCTTCATCAGGAAATCTCCCTCGCCGGCGTTGATCAGATCCACGGCCAAAGCCGCAGCAGCAGTGTCGGTGGCGGAGTGGACGATCCTAAAGACGGAGGGGTCTATCTTTTCTTTTTCGCAGACCCTTTTGATCGTGTTTTCGTCACCCACCAGGATGCCTTCCACCAGGTCCATCTCCACGGCCTGATGAATCGCGCAGATGGTGTGGGCGTCCACCGCCCAGGCTGCCACCAGCCGTTTGTTGGGACGCGGTTTCAGAATATCGAACATTTGGTTCAGTTTCGTAATCTGCATCAGTTCTCCATTTATTATTATATTTTCGTTTTTATCTCATTTATCCGGGTCAGGCGGGGCTCTCAAAATTCCGCCACAGAGGCTTGCTGCTGGTTTTTTCCAGGCGAAGCAGCGATTCCCCGCTTTCCGCGTCCTCAATCTCCAAAGTGAGCCGAAAGATCAGCAGTTTGGGGTCTGGAACCACTTCCAGCCAGCCTCGCAAGAGGGCGTCGGCGCCGCTTTCATCCCAAGAAAAGCTTTCCGCTTTGGCGCTCAGACTGTCCGCCGGCAGAAAAGCATCTTTGCGGGAACGCACCAGCCGAATCTGGCCGCTGAGCAGCAGTTCCCGTGCCAAAGATCCTTCCAGGTGATCCAGGGAGGCGTGAAACTCACTGCGGTTTTCCAGCGGGAAGATCAGTAGCGCGGGAAAGCGGACATCGGCGGATTCCCGCAGCCATGCGCTATTCACGATATCCGCGGCCAGTTCCCTGGTCAGCGTTATCGCGTCTTCATCATTCCAGCCGTTGAGCCTACGCACGGCGCAACCGCCGAGAACGAGAGCGCATAGCAACAAAAGCAGAACTTTTTTCATTGTTGTCTCCCCACTTTTGGACTAATATATCTGCAAGTGCATCGGGATGTCCGGCCCAGACACCTGCTTTGTCCGGAAAAAATCATCCTCGCTGGAAGTTTTGATATTTGTCAAGTGCAATCTTCATCTTCCAGAGGGGAAAGGATTATTTTCCTTGTCAAATTCAGGGCAAATAATATAGTGAATCTAACTTTTTAAGAAGGAGTGAATCATGGTTCCAACCATCGTCGGGATTGTTATCGCCCTGTTTGTGATAACCCTCATCGCCAGAAGCATTATAGTGGTACGTCAGGCTGAGGTTGTGATTGTGGAACGCCTGGGAAGATATTTCAAAAGTCTTCAATCCGGCATCCATATCATCGTGCCCATTTTCGATAAGATCCGTCCCATTCACTGGCGCTACAACAAGGGTGTCTACCGCCGCAACGTGGTGGTGATTCAGCCCCAGCCAAACCGCATTGATATGCGCGAGACCGTCTATGACTTCCCGCGCCAGAACGTGATTACCAGTGACAACGTTTCCATCAACATCAATGCCCTGCTCTATTTCCAGGTTACAGACCCCTATAAAACTGTCTATGAGATCGGCAACCTCCCGGAGGCCATTGAAAAACTCACCCAAACCTCGCTGCGTAACGTGATCGGCGAACTCACCCTGGACTTCACCCTCACCTCCAGAGACGTGATCAACGCCAAACTGCGTGACATCCTGGACGATGCCACCGACAAGTGGGGCGTGAAGGTCAACCGCGTCGAGCTCCAGGAAATCCTGCCTCCGGAAGAGATTCGCACCGCCATGGAAAAAGAAATGCGCGCCGAGCGCGACAAACGCGCCAAAATACTCCAGGCCGACGGTGAGCGTGAATACAAGGTCCGCGTGGCCGAAGGTGACAGGCTGTCCCAAATTGCCCGTGCCGACGGTGAAGCCCAGGCCAAACTGCTGGTCGCGGAAGCCGAACGCAAAGCCATCGGAATGATCGCGGAAGCAGTGAAGGGCACCAGCACCAACCCCGCGCAATATATGATCGCCCTCAAATACGTCGCCGCCTTCCAGGAAGTGACCAAACAAGGCGATAAAACCGTGGTGATTCCCTACGAATCCTCCGCTTTGCTCGGTTCCGTGAAGACCCTGGCCAACATTTTCGAAAAATAAAACATCCAAGGAGCATAACTCAATGTCTGAAATTCTATTTATCAAGGGAAGGGAAATACTGGATTCACGCGGTAACCCTACCGTGGAAGCTGATATCCAACTGGAAAGCGGCGTCATTGCCCGTGCCGCGGTTCCCAGCGGAGCCTCCACCGGTGAACGAGAAGCCATCGAATTGCGGGATGGAGACAAATCCCGCTACGGCGGCAAAGGCACCCTTAAAGCCGTGGATAACATCGATAACATCATAGCTCCAGCCCTTTGCGGTTTGGAATCTACCAACCAGGCGGCCCTCGACCTCGAGATGATTGCCCTGGACGGCACGCCCAACAAGGCAAAGCTGGGCGCTAACGCCATCCTGGCCGTGTCCATGGCCGCCGCCCGCGCCAGCGCCATGGAACTGGATATGCCCCTCTACCGCTATCTGGGCGGCGTCAACGCCGTCACCCTGCCCGTGCCGATGAGCAACATCATCAACGGCGGGTCTCACGCGGATAACAACGTGGATATCCAGGAATTTATGATCATGCCTCTGGGCGCCAAATCCTTCCGTGAAGCCATTCGCTGGAACGCGGAGATCTTTCACGCGCTCAAATCCATCCTCAAAAAACGCGGATTGGCCACTGGAGTTGGCGACGAGGGCGGTTTCGCTCCCAATCTGGAATCCAATGAAGAAGCCCTCAAGGTGATCGTGGAAGCTACCTCTGCCGCCGGTTACAAGCCAGGTGAAGATATTTACATCGCCTTGGACGTCGCTGCTTCCAGCTTCTGGAAAGATGGCAAATACAAATTCGAAGGCAAGGTGGTGGATTCCGCTTACATGATTGATTACTACACCGCGATGCTGGACAAATACCCAATCGTCAGCATCGAGGACGGCCTCGCGGAAAACGACTGGGATAATTGGGTCAAACTAAACCGGGCCTTGGGCGGCAAAATCCAAATCGTGGGCGATGACCTGTTGGTCACCAACCCCGCCATCATCAAACGCGGCATCAAGGACAAAGCAGCCAACAGCGTCCTCATCAAGCTCAATCAGATAGGTACCGTGTTTGAGACCATAGACGCCATCAATACGGCCCATAAAGCCGGCTGGACCTGTGTGGTAAGCCATCGCAGCGGCGAAACCGGAGATACCTTCATCGCCGACCTCGCCGTGGCCCTCAACACCGGCCAGCTAAAGACAGGATCAGTCTCACGCAGCGAACGCGTGGATAAATACAATCAACTCATGCGCATCGAGGAAGAACTTGGCGCAGCGGCCGTCTTCCCCGGCAGATCTGTGATCAAACAACTGGTCTGATCACCGGCTGAAAGCTAAACAATAAACGACAAGGGCGGGACAAAATCCCGCCCTTTCATATTTGCGACGTTCAAGCCGCTAAAGAGATACGCGAATCAGGGTTTGGTGGCAGTATCGTTGACGATATCCGCATTCGCCAGCGCCGTCTTGCGGAGGCGAAACTGCTTCAGGTCATCCTTCTCGGATTTGATCTTGATATCGAAGGTTCCTTTGCCAAATCCGGAGGCGGTTTGATCGATCAGAGGGAAGATTGAACCGGCCCGCTGTTCCCCAATATCCGGTTTCAGGTCTCTCAGCGTCATATAGATTGTCCCGGCATAGGATACAGAGTGAGCCGGCAGGTTGAAATTCAGCGTGGTGGGAAAATCAAACTCTCCGCTCATCAGGATCGCGGAACCAATGCCACTGATCCTTTCGATCTTATAATAGCCGGGCGGGAGGTAAACTGACAGCCAGTGCTGCACTTTGTCGTCCTGGCCAATATCGATGCCTGAATAGGGGAAATTCACCTTGTAGGTCTTGTTTGTGGTGATATTTCTCAGGTTCAGCCGAGTGATCCGGGGTTTGAAAATCTTGTTGATTGTGTTATTGGTGGTTAGCTTCAGCAACAGCACAGAGTCTTTGCTGAGGTCAAGTGTTTCGTCGGTGGTATTTACATGCCGGACACTGGCACAACCGAACATGGTGAGGACCAAAAGGATAAGGCCGGCCATCACGATGAAGCGAGGGACTTTTTTTCTTGAAAACATTGGCAACCTCCAGGTTGTCTGATATTAGGTTACTGTTTAATCGGATTCACCTTTGCGCATGAACCCGCCAATAAAAAAACAAGTCTTTCCCTTATTCTCATACGACTATTATTCGTCAAGCATTTTTTGCTGACTTGTGCCGGGAGGCCATCAGCGGGGAATCAAACGTAACAGAAAACTCCCGGCTTCCCCCTCGTTCGTGGATGTCCCGTTCCTGTCCAACCCACGGCCGACTTATGTGGGCAGCGTGCATAACTCAGTCATGCGCTCCGCAGCAACAGGACATCCAGCAACGGGGGCGAAGCGGCAGGCAGGCAAGCCTCAAATCTTGGCGCCGTTTGTCTCCCTCAGATATTTCCCCAAGGGGCGTTTTACCAGTTCGTTGATCACCATGTAAAGCACGGCCAGGCCGAGGATGAGGGCCAGGTGTTCAGGCCGGGGCAGGGCAAATTCGAAGAAAGCACGCGTCCAGGGAATCATGGGCAGAGCAAGGGTAACCAGCATGGCGATGGCGGAAAGCCAAATGATCTGCGGAGCCGGGCGTCCGGCTTTTTCCATGGGCAGCATGGACCGGATGGAAAACACCAGAAGCAGCTCGGTGACCACGCTGGCAATGAACCAGTTGGTCTGCAGCACCTGGGGCGAGATCCGGTAAAAGAGGCCGAAATAGATGAAGTCAAATATCGTGCTTAGCAGTCCCAGAGTGAGGAAGGTGATGTAAAGGGAGCGGAAATCATATTTTTGGGGCCTCTCCACCTCACGTGGGGAAACGTTGTCGAAAGCTATCGCCATCATGGGAAAATCGGAGAGCAGATTCAGCAGCAGCAACTGTTTGGGCAGCATGGGCAGAAAATCAATTAAAAGCGATGCCATGGCCACGGCATAGAAATTGCCGAAATTGGAGACCAGGGTGGCCCGGATATATTTGAGGGTGTTGGCATGGGTTTCTCTTCCGAACCGAATTCCGTCCATAATCACCCGCAGATCGCTTTTCAGCAGCACGATATCTGCGGTTTCCCGGGCGACATCGGCGGCGGATTGCACCACCAGGGAAACATGAGCCGCCTTGAGGGCGGGGGCGTCGTTGATCCCCTCACCCAGAAATCCCACCGTGTATTGCTGCTTGAGCAATTCGATCAGATGTAGTTTCTGTTCCGGGGTGGTGCGGGCAAAAACCCTTATGTGGCCAACTTTTTCAAGCTGCTCTTCCCCCGGCAGGGTCAAAAAGGCAGAGGCCTCAATCACTTCATCCGGGTGCGTAACCAGGCCTGCTTCGCGGCCCACGGCTTCAGCCACCAGCAAGGCGTCGCCGGTGATCACAGTGATCTCCACATGCAGTTCCCGAGCGGCTTTGATTGTCTCCAGGGTGGTGGATTTCAACCGGTCGATGAAAGACACAAATCCGGCAAACCTCGCCCCTGAGCCATCGTTGTAACTCACGCCCAGAATGCGGTGGCCCTCCCGTTCCTCCGCGGCCAGCCATTCTTCGGCGCCGTCGAGTCCCGGCAAGCCCTGTTCCAAAAAGTATTCCGGACTGCCCCGGCGGATGTGGATTTGGGTCCCGTCAGCGATCTGGATCACGGCGCCATTGCTACGCTGGGCGGGATCGAAAGCTTCTTCCTCAATCAGCTTGTAGGCTGCCAATTTAGCTCTTTGTTCCTCCGTGAGGGAATCTTCCAGGGCGCGGTCGAAGGGTTCCGGGTTCTGCTTGTCCAGGTCGTGGGCGGCCAATCTGGCCAGCAACAGGGGATCAAATTTGGAGTCCGGCGCCTGCAAACGGTTCACCAAAAACAGCTTATTCTCCGTGATGGTGCCGGTTTTATCCGTGCAGAGGAGATTCACTCCACCCAGGTCCTGAACCGAAGAGAGGCGTTTGACGATCACGCCGTTTTTGGCAAAGCGCAAAGCCCCGCGGGATAGGGAAAAGGTGAGCACCAAGGGCAGCGCTTCGGGAATCACGGAAACAGCCAGCGCGATGGCAAAGATCAGGAGGCTGGTGATGTCCGTTTTCCCTTTATTGATCAGCAGATTGGCGATGACGATTCCGACCAGGGTGATGAGCGTGGTGCGCAGGATGAATTTGCTGATGCGGTCGATGCCTTTCACCAGCTCACTTTCCTGTTGCACTCCGGAAGCGGTGGCAGAGATGGCTGCCAGACGGGTGGAAGTTCCGGTGGCCATAACCTCCGCGAGGGCGTTGCCTCGTATTATTACCACTCCCTGCAGCAGTTTGTTTAGCTCGGCTATCATCTGTCCCGGCTCCAAGGCTTGTTTGAGCACCGGGATGCTTTCTCCGGTGAAGGTTGTTTCGTCCACCATCAGGTCTCTGGTCTGGCGCACCACAGCATCCGCGGGGACGATGTCCCCCGCCTGGAGCTTGAGAATGTCGCCCGGGACTATCTCCGCGGTGTCCAACTCCTGTTCCAGGCCATCCCTGAACACCGTGATCCGGTTGACCAGAAATACCTTAAGACTTTCGGAGGCGGCATTGGCCTTGTATTCCTGAAAAACGTTCAGAGTTGTTCCCAGTATGATGAAAAAGAGGATGAAAGCCGCATCCAGAGGTTCCCCCAGGATTAAAGTAGTCACTGCCGCAGCCAGCAGTAGGAGATTAAAAATACCCTTTAATTGACGCAAAATCAGTTTCAAGAGGCTGAACCGGCTTTCCGGCAGGACGTTTTTGCCATGCTTAGCCAGGAGTTCAGCCGCTTCAGCAGCGCTTAGACCAGTCAACTTGTTCATAAACCAACCTTTGGTACCGTATTTTATCTATGCCAGCAATAAGGAAATTATATATCCATAACGCTCGGGATATGTCAAGCGAAAAAATCCAACGCAGAAAATCTTCTCTCTCCTGGAGCGGTTTATTTCCGCCCGGGAAAATGGTTGACGCCAAAGACAGCAGTCCCGATCTTGACCCGAAACGTTTTCAGAGGTAAAAAATGCCCCGTTATCTCATTTCTCTGGTCGGCGAATTGGTGATTCCCAACCTGCTGCTCATTAAGACATTGCCCAATATCGACCGCCATGTTTTCCTCTGTCCCCGCGGCGGGAAAGGCCAGCAGGTACGGCGGCTTAGCTCGCTCTGCGGGATTGCTGAACCGCTTGTTTTGGAAGTGGATGAATTCAGCCTCAAGGATGTCGATCAGGTGCTGAAAACTCAGCTTGGCAGCAACGAAGCGGAATATTGGGTGAACCTGACCGGCGGCTCTCGCATCATGGCTTTGGCCGCCTTTGCGCACTTCCGGCATCTGAAGGCTCAAATACTCTATCTGCCTCCCAGGAAAAACTCGTTTCAACTGCTGTGGCCCAGTCACCAGGAAAACCATTTGCAGGTGGATTACAGGCTGGACCTGCAAAACTGCCTGCAGATTCACGGAGTGCGGGTAATCCGGAAAGCTTGGGAACTGAAAAGCAGAGGCCAATTGGAAGCCATGTTCGGCATCATCACGCAAAACTCCAATTCGCCTTTCATGAACAGACTGAACCGGCTGGGCTCGAAGCCGCAAAACTCCGGGGAAGAACAGAGTATGGCCGGGCTGAGTTCTATGTTCCGTGACGCTTTGGGTATCTCGCCGCGGGAAGTTATGGCCCCCGCTTGGCTCTCCTTTGTCAAGGGCGCATGGTTTGAAGAATACATGGCGTTTTGGGTGGGAAAGGTTTTGGGCAACGCCTATCACGGTGTGGTGATCGAAAAGGAAGGGGTGCGAAATGAACTGGACTGCGCCTTCATGCATGAAAACCTGCTCTATATTATGGAGTTGAAGGCTTCCGCGCAAATCGGCGACGTCAACGGATATCTCTACAAGCTGGATTCCCTTAGCAAGGATTATGGCCTGCTGCCGCGCTCCCTGCTGGTTATAGCCGACCCGGATGTGGAACGTGATTTACGTAAAGCTCCCCAGATCCTTCACCGGGCCAAGGCCATGGGCATCAAAATCCTCTGCTTCAGCGAGTTGAAACCCGCCAATATAGAAGCGACTCTGCGAGAGCTGTTTAAGGTTTGATTTGTGGTTTAGCTTGGTTTATTCGAGGGCGCTTATTTACCAATGCAGAACTCGCTGAAGATCCTGCCCAGGAGGTCGGGATCGGCAGAAACGCCCAGGATTTCTCCGATGGCGTTGCTGGCCGCGATCAGGTCGAAGGCGGTGAATTCGTAGCCAGCCTGGTTTTCGAGGGAGGTCATGGCGCTGGTAAGAGAGCGGATCGCGCGTTCCAGCGCGGCCAGATGCCTGGCGTTGGTGACCAGAGGGCGCTCCAGAACTCCCACGGGCAGCTCGAAGCGTTTCATAATGGCCGCATAGAGGGCGTCCAGTCCATCGGGACTCATCACTGAGACCGGAATCCCATGCTCGGGTGCAGTGCCGTCACATCCGGGGTTTAGATCGTTGTTTTTAACTTCCGGATTCTTCAGGTCCCATTTGCTTGACAGCCAGAGGGTTTTGGCGGATATTTCGGATGTCATGGCAGGATCTTGTGTGCCGGTGGAGCTTTCATCCACCGGGAGCAGATAGAGAAGCAGATCGGCTCCGAGCATAAGTTCGCGGCTGCGGTCGATGCCTTCGAGTTCGGTGGCGTCGGTGCTTTCTCTCAGTCCGGCAGTGTCGTAGAGGATCAGCGTGTAACCGTTGAGGGACACGCTTTCTTCCAGATAATCGCGGGTGGTGCCTGGATGGGGGGTCACGATGGCGCGGTTGTAGCGCAGAAAGGCGTTGAAGAGGGAGGATTTTCCTGAGTTCGGAGCCCCGGCGAGACAGACCCTGATTCCCTCACGGATGTAGCGACCCTTCGCGCCTTCGCTGTGCATAGCCCGTGCTTCTTCCAGCAAAGCGGAAATCCGTTGTCTGAGGTCATCCTCATCCAGCGTGGGCAGGTCTTGATCGGCAAAATCGATGGCCAGTTCGCAGCGCAGCCTGGCGTCGCTGATGCCATCCAGAAGTTCTGTCAAAGGTTTGGACAAGAGCCCGCGTACCTGCATCAGAGCGGTGGTTTCGGCTTTGCTGCCGGTGGCGGAGATGAGATCGTTGACGGCCTCTGCCTGAGTGAGATCGAGTTTTCCGTTCAGCAAGGCGCGCAGGGTGAATTCACCCGGACGGGCCAGACGTGCCTCAAGCAGGAGGTTTTCCAACATCTTCGCGGCCAGGCGGGGATTGCCGTGGCAGGAAATCTCCACGCAGTCTTCACCTGTGTAGCTTCTCGGAGCGCGAAAGACAGTGCAGAGCACCTGGTCGATGGGTTGTCCGTCCTGGCTGTGAAAGGTGCCGAAGACCACCCGGTGGGAGGGGCTGGTCAGCAGTTTCCGGCGGGGACTGAAATATTGGGAGACGATGCCGATGCTGCCGCTGCCGCTGATTCTGAGGACGTTGATGGCGGCGCAGCCCGCGGGAGTGATCTGAGCGCAGATGGGTTCGTTGACCGCTTGCATCAGTCTTTCAGATGGTTGTGAATCTCTTGCGCCAAAGTGGAGGGGGTGAAGCCGATCAGCTCGTTGAGCTGGCTTATCTTGCCATGGGTGACAAAGTTGTCCGGATAGCCGAAATTGATTACCTGGCAGGGTTTGGCGGCCAGAAGCTGAGCGATTCTGGCCCCGGTGCCGCCAATCACCGCGTTGGTTTCAAAAGTGAAGAGGTGAGAACAGCTATCGCCAAGTTTTTCAAGTAGCTCCGTGTCCAGCGGCTTGAGGCTGCGGAGATTCACCAACCAGGGATCGAGTCCGGCGGCTGAGAGCAATTCCCAGGTCTTTTCCGCCAGCGGCCTGGCCCCGCCATCGGTGACGAGGGCAACAGCTTTTCCTGTGTGGAGGGTCTCGGCCTGGCCCGGCTCAAAAGCGGAGAGCGAATTGCCTGTGCAGATTGCGGTTCCGCGCGGATAGCGGATGGCGACGGGCCCCTCATTATAAGCGGCGGCGAAGATGAGCAAGGCGTCCAGTTCCTCCGCCGTGGAGGGTGAAAGGATGATCAGATTGGGAATTGCGGAGAGCAGCGAAACGTCGAAGGCGCCGTGATGCGTGGCTCCGTCTTCGCCCACCAGCCCGGCGCGGTCGATACAGATGACCACCGGCAACCTGGGCAGGGCGATATCGTGGATCACCTGGTCGATGGCGCGCTGCAGGAAAGTGCTGTAGATCGCCACAAAAGGTTTCACGCCTTTGCAAGCCATTCCTGCGGCCAAAGTCATGGCGTGTTGTTCGGCGATGCCGACGTCAAAAAAGCGCTTGGGGAACCTCTTCCTGAATTCGGTCAATCCCGTTCCGGCGGTCATGGCGGCGGTGATGGCGACAATTTTAGGATCCGTTTCTGCCAGGCGACAAACACTCCGGCCAAAAACCTCGTTCCAGCTTTCCTGACCGCTGCAGACCTGCTTACCGTTCATGGCGTCGAAGGGCCCCACTCCGTGGAAGGAGGAGGAATCCTTTTCCGCCGGGAGGTAGCCACGTCCTTTTTGGGTGACGACATGCAGCAGCACGGGGCCGACCATGTGGCGCTGGATGCGGCGCATGATGGTGGAAAGCAGCTCGATGTCGTGGCCGTCGATGGGGCCGATGTATTTAAAGCCGAGGTCTTCGAAGATGATATTGGGCACGAGGATGTTCATCATCGATTCCTCCAGCTTTTGAGCTCCGAGGATGAAGTGGTTGCGGAGCCTGTTCGGCAGCGTTGCGCTGAGGTCCCAGATTTGCTGTTTAAGCGTGTTATAAGGACGGCTGGCCATGATCCGGGCCATGTGTTTTTGCAATCCGCCCACGTTCTGCGAGATGGACATGGCGTTGTCGTTGAGCACCACCAGAAACTTGTTTTTTTGCAGGTCTCCGGCGTGGTTCATGGCTTCGAAGCTCATCCCTCCGGTGAGGGCGCCGTCGCCGATCACAGCGATGCTGAAACCGCTTTCCCGGTTCAGATCCCGTGCGCATGCCATCCCCAGAGCGGCCGAGACAGAAGTGCTGCTGTGGCCGGTGCTGAAAGCGTCACAGGGGCTTTCATCGCGGTTGGTGAAGCCGCTGATGCCGTTCAGAGTGCGCAGGGTGTCGAAGCGGTCGTTGCGTCCGGTGAGGATCTTCCAGGCATAGCTTTGATGTCCCACATCCCAGACCACGCGGTCTTTGATGGGATCGAAAACGCTCAGCAGGGCCAGGGTGAGTTCCACCGTTCCCAGGCTGGGAGCGATGTGTCCGCCATTCACGGAAACTACGTCCACAATGCGTTTGCGGACTTCCTTGGCCAGGATTATCAGTTCCTCTGTGCTCAAATTCTTGAGTGCGGAGGGGTCTTTTATTTGTGATAAAATCATGTTTAACTCCCGGTTGCAGGGTTGGGTGACGCCGCCGCGGGACGCAATTCCTCTGTCTTGACGAGGATTATTTCCAGGATCACCAGGGCTAGCGCGACGGCCAGCAGAATCTTCCAGAGATCGTGTCCCAGGCGGGTATGGAAAAGGGTGTTTATCCAGTTGGAGCCCAGCAGCTTGGTGTTTTTCAGGGGTTTAAAATCCATGGGCTCAAATTCGCTTTCTTGCAGAGGGGCATTCACCGCAATGGTTTTCTGGGAACCGTCGGGTTGACGCAGGGCATAGATGCCGGGCTGTTCCAGCTTGTGGGAGCGGGTGGCCAGTTCCAGAACCTGTCCGTTGGGCAGAATTAGTTCGCTGGCGTTGACGGTGTCGCCAAGCAGGTGTTTTTCCCCGGAGGCGATCATCGTTCCGGCGTGTTCCAAGCTGCGAAAGGCAAAAACGGCGAAGGCTGCATCCAGCAAAAAGGTGGAACGCTGGTCGCCGGGATCGAAGTTCCAGAGCACAAAGTTGTCTTTGGCGAGGGCGAAGATGTTCCCGCCTCCGCTCAGCAGGGTGGTGCCGCCGGTTCCGGAAAGTTTCCAGAATTCCGCCAGTGAGTTGTAGCGGATATTCTTTCCCGCCAGCAGCGAGGTGGTATAATGGTGCGGATTGACGTAGCCGATGGTTTTGGGCTCTCTCTGCCAGGCTCCGAAGCTGACGCCGAAGAGTCCGGAAAGCAAGGATCTGTATTCCGCGGAGAGGTTGGCGTCCAGGCAAAAGAGAGCTCCGCGGCCACTCTCGTTCAGTTTGGCGATAATGTCGCGGAATTTGGGGGAATAGGGCGCTGAACCCACAAAAACGAAGGTCTGATATTGGTCTAAAAGTGATATGTTCAGTTGGGCGGGGTTGATTTGATCGACCTTGCCACCGCTGCCGGCGTACACACTCAACAGGGATCTGAGATACAAGGGCAGGCCCTGCGAGCCGGTGACCACAGCCACCCGCGGTGCCATCTGAAAGGGGAAGGAGAAATAACTGCGGTTATCCTGCTCCAGACGGTCGTCCACCACATCGACGTAACCGCTTTGCCAGCCATCCTGCTGCAGGTCGATTGTGATGCTCTGATTCACGGTTTGCCGCCCGGGAAGGGCAACGAATTTTTCCGCCACCTTGGCCTCGCCGAGGATCACTCTCACCAGCACTTCATCCCTGTCCCGGGTGCCGTGATTGGTAATCTGAAACTCGATGCTCTGACGGCGGGATTTCTCCACCAGTTGTGGAAGCACGCGGGCATTGGAGCAGCTGAGGTTGTCAAAATCTTTTTGGCGAGACACGTTGATAACGTTGAGGGTGGGCTCCGGCGCCTGGGGATATTCCTGACTCTGGCCATCGGTGATCAGGTAAAGTTCGCGGTTGGCGACTTGCGTTTCACCCAGTTTGGTGGCGGCGAGTTCCAGCATCGGCTGCAAGGTCATGGGCGTGTAGGTGGTGCCGATTTGGCTGATCAGTTCTTCGGGCAGGCTGCCGGCATAGATCTGCGCATGAAGCCGGTTCCACTTTTCGTCCGAGGTCACCAGGATGATGCGGTCTTCGGGGTCGCAGAGCTTGGAAATCTGATTAAGGGCATCCTTGGCACGGTCGAGATTGCTACGCGATTCCTCCACATAGTCCATGCTATAGGACGTGTCCAGTAAGATGGCGATGGCGGTGGGTGGATGTTTCTTGGAGGGTTTGAGGCGGGCTGATTTGAACAAAGGCCTGGTGGCGGCCAGGGTAACCAGCAAAATGATGAGCATACGGATGATGAGCAGGAGGATGTTTTTCAGGCGGGTGCGTTTTTTCTCCTCTTCCTGTCCGGCTTTGATGAAACGCAGGGTGGAAAAGACCACCCGTTTGGGCTTTTTCTTCGCCAACAGCCAGATCAGCAGAGGCAAAACGGTCGCTGCGGTGAAGAGCAGCAGGCCGGAATTTAGAAAGCTGAGTCCGCCCATGGCTTAGGGCAATCCCACGCCCAGGGAAAAGAGGTATTCGCTGTCCCGGAGCTTCAATCCCTTGTTGTTAAGGGCAAAGTCGAAACGGAACACATTGTAGTTATAGCCGGCGCCAAGCGTGTAATTGATGTTATCCACGCCGGCAAAATCGTGGCTGTATAATCCCAGCCTCACTGTGAAGGCTTGCGAGGCGGCCTCGTTGGAGGAAGAATTGCCCTGCCAGTCCCAGAGATACTGAAAGCCCAGATGGTAGGTGGCGTCCGAGGTTTTGGCAAGTTTGCCCTGCGCGCCGGCGCTGACGGTGAGATACTCGGTTCCGTACTGGGCGCCGAAAGCGAGGCGGCGATCGATAGGCACTGAATCGTAACCCCAATCCCAGTACAGTCTGGACCAGAGATCGGTGGAGACCAGTCCGAAGGTGAAGCTGCCCGTTTGCAGAGTGAGTCCCAGATCGGTGGAAAACCCCTTGATCTTGGTGTCGATGAAGGTGGTGTCCGGCCGCTCGGAACGCAGGTAAACCAGCCGGCCGGTCAGATATTTGACATTCAGGCCAAACCGGATGGGACGCCAGGAATTGTCGCTGCCGGCGAGGGTGACCTGCCATTTGTCCAATTGATAGTCGAAATAGCGGAAACTCGCGGGGTTAAAGAAGGCAGGATCGGGACTTTCGATGATGTGGATTGCCGCCACAGGCTGATAGGTCCAGGCGCTTTGTTTGGCAACCAGCGTAGCATATTTGAACTGGCTGGGTTTGAGCACATTGCTGAACTGGGCGGCCTCCGCGATTGTCATGTCCTCATCGCCTTTCACCCGGAAAGACGCGGCAACCAGGCTGTATTGATTGTTGCCCAGCAGGGCGGGATTGGAATAGCTGCCATAAAAATCCCTGGCGTTGGTTACGTTCATACAGCCCATGCCGATGGCGATGGGGGAGACATTGTTGTTTGGGATGCCATAATCGAAGGAGCTGATGGGCAGGTTGGGCATCTCGTAGGCGGCCAGAGAGGCACAGATGATGGCCAAAATCAGCAGGGTAATATATCTCATGTTTGATCTCTTTGTAATTTGTTACGGAGCCAATTTCCGGCAAAATAGCCCGAAACTCCGGTGATTATTCCCGCCAGGACGTCCACAAACCAATGATAGTGGCAATAAACCGTGGCGATGGAAAGGAAGAAGGTGATCACGCAAAACACGTATCCCCATTTGCGGGTGAATTTGAGGGCAGCGATAGTCAGCACTATTGCAATGGCGACATGCGAGCTGGGGAAGGCGCCGCCCCAATGGCTGCTGCTATTGTAGATATAGGCCATTATGTGGGTGAACAGACCTCCCCGGTAGGCTTGCGATAATTCGTATCCTTTGGAGAGGATGCGGCCTCCGACCACAGGAATCAGGCTGTAAAACACATAGCAGGCATAAAACACAAAGGTCAGGTTGAAGATCACTTCTCTGAAAGCAGGCTTATTTTTGAGATAGAGATAGAGAGGCAATCCCCCGATCATCGGATAATAGCAGAAGTAGGCAAAGTGAAAAAATTCCTGAGTGAACCAATGATTGAATCTTTGACCCCATTCAAGGGAGGGAAAGTAGCCAAAGATTTTCCGGTCGAGTTCCATAAACCAGGGGTCGAGCCAGTTCGGGAAAACAATGCGGCTCACCGAAGACAGGGAAGTGTAAAAATAGTCAAAGAAAATTATGGGATAGATGCTCCGGACGAAACGCAGGACCTGCAAGAGTTTTGGTTTCCCCGAAAAGTCGGCCTTTCTTTCAATCCAGGCCAGCAGTAAAACGAGGCCGGCTATCCCCAGGTGTCCGGGTAGATAGATCTCCGGTTTCTCCGCCCGGCCGCTGAATATGCCGATCGTCATATAGATCACGATCCAGGCGCAATAGGCCAGGGTAATCTTGTCGATCGCGCTCAGAAACTGGCGGGGACAGTCTTCTGCCCCGGAGCGCTGGATTGCCTTGTCTGTCTTTGCCCTTGGGGGCATCTATAATTCTCCCAAGTTTTTGGAAACCATAAAGTTTAGCCCTCCCATCATGATGGCAATCCCCCAGATGATGGCCACAAAGAAACGGGGCATTTCTTTCGGAAAAGATTGGGGAAAGAAAGCATAGAAAAAGTGGGTGAGCAGCACCGGCAGGATCACGATCACATATTGCGCGAAACGGATCTGTTTCCAGAGAACAACGATCAGCCAGGCTATGATCAGCGTGATCAACATAGGCTGGGGCACAAAATAGAGCAGATAACCCGTGTAGGTGAAGATCCCCCGTCCACCCTTGAATTTGTGCGTGATTGGCAGGCAGTGTCCCACCAGCATCGCGAGTCCGTAGAGCAGCATCACATTCTTGTGATAGAGCAGATCGGCGCCTTCCAGGGAACTGTGGGCGTCCAGCACTTTCATCAAGAGCTCCACCCCGTGCAAAAACAGCAGGGCTTTCAAGATGTCCAGGGCTCCCACCAGGATGCCCATGGGACGGCTGACGTGGGTGTAAATGTTTTCTGTGTCGGCCAGACCTGTTCCCACTTTGTGGATATTCAGCGAACGGAAAGTCTTGGTCAACACTCTGGCGGTGGAAAAGCTGCCGTAGAAATAGGCCACGACAATGATCAGGACCATGATCAGGATGGTCACTTGGCGTTCCCGTAGTTTCTTTGGCCAAACAGCACTGAACCCAAGCGCACCATATTCGATCCCTCTTGCAAGGCAACCTGGTAGTCGTCGCTCATGCCCATTGAGAGGTATTTCATCTCGACTCCGGGGATATTTTGCCCGGCTGTTTTTTCCGCCAGATTGCGCAGTTGGGCAAAATAGGGCCTGGTCTTTTGGGCTTCGATGCTCATCAGCCCGATGGTCATCAAACCGCGGATACGCAGGCAGGGCAGGGCGGCGATCTGCCAGATCATATCCTCGGCGTTATCCAGGCAGACTCCGCTTTTGCTGCTCTCGGCAGTGGTGTTCACCTGAACCAGGATATCCTGAGTCAGGTTCTTGCGGCCCAGAGACTTGTTCAGTTCGCGGGCGATGTGCAGGCTGTCCACAGATTGGATCAGCAGGGGATTCAGGCTCAGGAGGTTGTTGATTTTGTTGGATTGAAGATGGCCGATGAAATGAAAACCTTCATAGGGAGTGTTGAGCAGGGGGATCTTTCGCATCGCTTCCTGCACCTTGTTTTCGCCGATGTGCCTGATTCCTGTCCGCAAGACCTCTTCGATCGCCTCCACCGGATGGGTTTTGGTTACGGCCACAATTGTCACCTCATCGGCTTCCCTGCCGCTTTGCCGCAGTGTTTGGCCGATTATTTCCCGTACTCTTGCAAGGTTTTCCGCAATGGAGGGCATCATGGCTCCTGTCTTTCAAATATTTAGTTTGGCAAGATCCGATTTATAACGCTAACCTGTCTTTTAAAGCACTTCTATCGCATCCAGCCTAACTTTCCCAATTTTTTCAGTGCCCGAGTCTGCCAAGCAGAATCTCCAGCTGAAGATTTCGCGGCAGCAGAGCCAGACAGGCGGGGATAATTTCCCTTGACAATCTGAGCTTGATTCTATGATTGCCCAAATGAATATTATTTGGTAAAATATGAAAGGAGCAAAATGAAACAAAAAGAAATAAATAGTTAAATAATTACGAATAATTATCTCTTCATTACAATTTATCTATTTAACTAAACAGATTATTTCAATTATTATTTAAATAAACTCATTTATAAGATTCGATAATCTTAATGGGTCTAAAGCGCCACTTATTCTTTTTACTTCAAGACCATTTTTATAAATTACTAAGGTTGGAATTGATTTAATATTATACTTTGAACCTAAAGTTTGTTCAGCTTCAGT
>CAXYWN010000005.1:0-22586 GCA_964292625.1 uncultured bacterium | reverse complement strand
ATGTGGTGAGTTGGGCTTCTACCGAGGCGTTCCGACCCGGCTGAAGCCGCGCCTCCACACCCTCGCTACCAGTCTGCCGCCCTCCGGGCTTAGCAGATTAGGGTGGAAGTCGTACCCACTCGGTTTGAAAGAGCGCCTAAAACACCTGAACTCCGCCTGGCATCAGCCGGGGCTTGAAAGCAGCTTATTCCGCGATAGAGGGTCGAAGGCTAATTTTTACGCGGTCAAAGATATCCGCGTTATTTTTGTAGGAGCTGTTTTCTCCGGAAATCACGAGATAAACCGTACTGGAACCCATATCGATGAAGGCATTGTACATTCGCATCTCCAAAAGTCCCATGTAAGACAGCGTCAGGTCCAGTATATAGGCGGGGAGGCTATTCACTTCGCCGTGTCCGCGTTCGATGATGACCGCTTCTCCCAAGCCCAGAGCAGATATGCTTTCTTCCAGAGCAGACATGGTCTCTTCCATATCCGGGATTACAGCTTTCCCTTTTTCATCCACACCATTTGCTTCTGCAGCCACTGCGATCATCAGCGGCAGATCTACATCAAGTTTGGTGATGGCCAGCAGCGCGTCCTCGCTTAACTGCGAATCCCAGTCAGCCGGATAATCAATGCTGAAACCGAATTCAGCGCTGTTGAAGGTTTTCCAGCCCGTCTCCGCCCATGCCGGCAGGGCCAACAGGGTCAGAGTGGCGAGCAGAATCACTATCGCTTTAATTTTCATCATTACTCCCGAAAAATGTTTAAAATACAGGCATAAATCACCATTGAGACAATCTCTGCCTGAAAAATTTACCCTCTCCGCCTCCGAAACCTTCAACTTTTTTTAATCTGCTTGGCCCAGCTATCTTTGAGGGTCACAATGCGGTTGAAAACAGGTTTGTCAGGCGTGAAATCTTCATCCGCGCAGAAATAACCCTGGCGCATAAACTGGCATCTGTCTCCGGGTGAAGATTTTGTCAAAGAAGGCTCCAGCTTGCAGCCGGTGAGTATCTTCAGAGAATCTGGATTGAGGTAGTCGCGGTAGTCCTTACCCTCTTCGATTTCGTTGAAATCTGAAATGGTGAAAAGCTGGTCGTAGAGACGGACCTCCGCCTCGATGGCATGAGCCGCGCTCACCCAGTGGATGGTGCCTTTCACCTTGCGTTCGTCTGGTGTCCAGCCTCCTCTGGAAGCGGGATCGTGGGTGCAGATGATCTCGGTGATGCTGCCTTCGGAGTCTTTGATTATGTCTGTGCAGGTGATATAGTAGGCATGTTTGAGCCTCACCTCGGCCCCAGGCGACAGGCGGAACCAGCCTTTGCGCGGGTTTTCAGAAAAATCTCCGCGCTCGATGTAGAGGTGTTTGCCGAAGGGGACCAAACGCTTTCCGGCGCTCGCATCCTCGGGATTGTTTTCAGCTTCGAACTCTTCAAATTTGTCGTCGGGGTAATCCGCGATGGTCAGTTTTATCGGGTCCATAACCGCCATCACGCGGTTGGCGCGCCGATTCAGGTCTTCCCGCACGCAGAATTGCAGCAATTCAAAATCCACCACCGAATTGGCTTTGGCCACTCCGATGCGGTCGGCAAATTCACGGATTGCTTCCGGCGAAAAGCCCCGGCGCCTCATTCCCGCGATGGTGGGCATACGTGGATCGTCCCAGCCTTGCACAGTACCTGTTTGAACCAGTTCCAGGAGGCGGCGTTTGCTCATCACTGTGTAGCTCAGGTTTAGCCTCGCAAATTCGATTTGCTGCGGCTTGCAGGGAACTGGCAATTGATTCAGAAACCACACGTAGAGAGGCCTGTGGTCTTCAAACTCCAGGGTACAGATGGAATGGGTGATACCTTCGAGGGCGTCGGAAATGCAGTGAGTGTAGTCGTACATGGGATAAATCAGCCACTTGGAGCCTGTGCGGTGATGATCCGTCTTCTTGATGCGATAGATCACGGGGTCACGCATATTCAGATTCGGCGAGGCCATGTCGATCTTGGCGCGCAGGGATTTTGTCCCTTCTTCAAACTCGCCAGCCCGCATCCTGTGAAACAGGTCCAGATTCTCTCCCACGCTGCGATCGCGGTAAGGACTATCCTTGCCGGCAACAGTCAGGGTTCCCCGGTGAGCCCGGATCTCTTCCTGACAGAGGTCACAAACGTAGGCGAGTCCTTTGGTAATAAGGATCTCAGCATATTCATAGAGCTGGTCGAAATAGTCCGAAGCATAGAAAAGCTTGTCCTGCCAGTCGAACCCCAGCCAGCGCACATCCTCCATGATGGAATCGACGTATTCGACGTCTTCCTTGATGGGATTGGTGTCGTCGAAGCGCAGGTGGCAGATGCCGCCGTAATCCCGGGCCAGGCCAAAATTGAGGCAGATCGATTTGGCATGTCCGATGTGTAGATAGCCGTTCGGCTCCGGCGGGAAGCGGGTAACCACTTTGCTGTGCTTTCCGCTGGCCAGATCGCGGTCGATGATTGTGCGGATGAAGTTCGATACCGCAGGTTTTTCGCTGTTTTCCATGTTAATTTCACCTTTAACTAAATTCTACGCCAGTTTTTAGGAAACGCCATCGGAGTCAAGGTAATTGCTGTCTTGCGCTTTCCCAGCTTTGCGTGCTGTGGCCTCGTTGCTTGGATTCCAGAATCGGGACAGACAGACTCGGCCAAATAAAGCTTGTCAAAAATCAGCTTTGACCGTTGCTGTCATTGTTGACGCGAGGTTTGCGCCTTGGCGAACATGAATATGAAAAAACTTCTGATTATCAGCGACCTTTACCCCAGCCGGCAAAACAGCCTGCAGGGGATTTTTGTGCGGCATCAGGTGGAAGAACTGGCCTCGCATTACCGGGTGCTGGTGGTTTCCTTCCAGATTGGAGGTCGCTTCAAGGTGGAGCGGTACACCCAGGGGAAAGTCGCGCTCTGCTCGATTACCTACCCCGCCCTGAAAATCCCCTTTCTTTCGGCTTTTATCACGTTTCCCCTTTTCGTCCTGCCCGTGGCCAGGAAGGCTCTTTCGGCTTGGAAACCTGATCTAATCCAAGTCCATGATTTCCGTCATATCCCGGAGCTTTTTTGGCTGAAAACCTGGCTGGATCGGGTGAAACTGCCGAAATACCTCACTCTTCACAATATCCGCACTCACCCTGAAAGGCTGGCCGGAAACCGATTGCTGGCCTTTTACCGCAAAACCCTGCCCAAAGCCCTGTCCCGCTGGGACCACGTTTTCACCGTCAACGACCGGCTGCGGAACTGGCTGCTGCCTTATCAGAATGCAGACAAGATAAGCGTTTTGGGCAATGCGATCGGCCCCACCCTGGACTGCGACGAAAGTAAGCTCGCTCCAGTCAGGTCGAAATTGCGCGAAAGCAGCTTCAAGATCATCTCCGCCGGCAACCTGACCAGGGAAAAGGGCTTCAACTATCTGATAGACGCGATCAGGATACTTACCGAGCAAGGACTGGATACGCAACTGGTGATTGTTGGCGCCGGAAAGGAGAGAGCGACTTTGGCGGCGCAGATCAGAGCCCTCAATTTAGGCGAAAGGGTCTGGCTGGCCGGAGCCATCGAAAACCCGATTTTGCGAAACCTTTATTCTCTCTTCGATTTGTTCATTTTACCCAGTTACAGCGAGACTTTCGGCATAGTTTACCTCGAAGCAATGTATGCCGGGATTCCCGCACTGGGAATTGTGGGACAGGGTATCCACGGCCTGTTTGAGGCTGGCGGGGAAGCACTGTACGCGCAACCGCGTGACAGTTCCAGCCTGGCCGACCAAATCGCCAGATTAATCCGGGACCCAGATCTTGCGGCAACCATTGCCAAAGCAGGACAGGATAGAGTACAGAAAGATTTTATGTTGCCCGAACTGATTGACCGGGTGAGGGAAGTTTATGAGCGCCAATAAACTTTTAATGATCATAAATGAATTTCCGCCCACCGGGGAAAGTGGAGTGCAGCGTGCCTTGAAATTCCTCAAATACGCTTGCCGCGAGGGCTGGGAAGTTCACGCCGTAGTGCCCAAAAAGCCGGTGCGCAAGGAAAGGGATTACTCTCTGCTGGATGAGATTCCTGCTGAGGCAAAGATCCACCGGGTGGGCGGTTTGGGTATCAAATCGCGCAATGTGAGCAGAATCACCAGCACCCGCTTCGCCGATACTATGCCCAAAAACCCGCTCTCAAGGGCTTTCTGGGCGCTAATGAAATTCGTCAACGACCTGCTGTGGCCCATCGACAAGCAAATTGGCTGGATGCCCTTCGCCGTTTGGAAAGCGACCCGGATCATCCGCCGCCATGATATCCGCAACCTCTATATCACAGCCTATCCCTATTCTGCCTTCCTGGCCGGACTCCGGCTTAAACAGATTTTTGGGGATAAAATCTTTTGGGTGGCGGATTATCGTGATGCTTGGCAATTTGCTCCTCTGCTGGATAAGAAAGTGCTGCCATCCCGGAAAAAACGGATAGACAAAGCTGATGAACGGGTACTCAAAGCCTGCGACAGAGCGGTTTTTACGACTCCCGTCACGCGGGACTTGTATGTGTCAAAATATCCCTGGCTGGCTGGCAAAGCCCGGGTCATCACCAACGGCTTTGACGAAGACGATTTTGCCGGTCTCTCGCCAATGCAGTTCGACAAACCGACGGTGGTCTATATGGGACGCATCGACCGTAATTACGGCGATCCGCTGAAATTGCTGGAAGGTATGGCTGCTTGTTCGGTGCCCGATCTTAGTTTCATCCATCTGGGCAGCATCGACCCCAAACTGCTGGAAAACATCAGCCAAAGCGGTTACGGATTCTATACCCATCTGGGTTACCAGCCCCACCGGACTGCCCTGGAATACACCCTCGGAGCCTGGGTGAATTTGATTTTGCGGGACGACACCCCAGCTTCCGAACAGGTTTTCGCAGGCAAGCTGTTTGAGCTGCTGCGCGCCGGAAAGCCCATCCTTTCAGCCGGCCCCCCCCGATCGGTTGTTGGCGCGCTGCTGGAGGAAACAGGCGCGGGCCTGCAGGTTCATATCGCCGATCCCCAGGCCATCACAGCAGCATTGAACAAGCTTTTACAAAATCCCCCCCGGCTCTCCCTAAACTCAGATAAGCTCCGCCAATTTTCCCGGGCTGAACTCACCCGGCAACTGCTACTACTCTATCCTTAACCTGATGAAATCAAAGAATTTCAATACCATTCCAGCCACCCCAGTCCATAAATTGTAAATCGTCCAAGCAAGTGTTTTGAACTGCGATTAGATCGGCTCCCTTTCAAACTAAGTGGGTAAATCTGCCTGAATATCACCGATCTTATCCAACCCTTGAGCCTGTCTCATTCACTTCTGAATCAACTCCCGTTCACTTCCCCTGGCTGCCAGGGGTGGTGTTCGGGAAGCTAATTAGGAGCGGATGACCGAGAAGCAAGCAATAAGTATGATGGTTTGTCATCTTATCCACTCTATTTGAAAGAAAACCATAAGATTTCAGGTAAAAGCTTTTTCCAAAATGGGTTTGAGTACAGCATAAACCTCTGGGGGACTCAATTTTGTGAGGCATTCCGTCTGACAATCGCGTCTTTTCTTGCGCACACAGGGAGCGCAGTATATGGGAAGCCGCAAAACCCGGCTGTTAGGGGAAAATGGCGCTGTCTGGACTTCGTTGCCGGGACCAAAAATGGTCAGCGAAGGGATCCGGAAACAGGAGGCGATGTGTCCGAGTCCGGAATCCGTGTTCACAAAAGCATTACAGCGGGCGATGAAGGCTGCCACATTGGCCAGCGAGGTCCGCTCCAACAGATGGACGCCCTCCTCGCGGGACAATATCTCCCCCACTTCCTCCTCATCCGGGCCCGCGATCACAACCACGTGACAGTTAAAATCTTGTCTTACTGATCTGATCAGCTCCGCGAAATACTTGGCTGGCCAGCGCCGGAATCTGTTGCGTGCCATGCAGCCGGGATGGATGGCTAAAACCGGCTTGCCACCGAGCCCGCGGTCAGCGAAATAACTGTCCGCCCAGACGCGGTTCTCATCGCTGAGCGAAAAATCAGTTCTCAGGTCCAGTTCCTCACTTCTGCGCAGCGCTTCATCCCAGTCCGGAAGCGGAAGCACCGCCTTGATAAGCTCGTAGTTGCTGCGTACCCGGGAATTATCAGCTTGATAGGACACATATTCAGTCATCCATGGATACTTGAATGTTTTATATTCACTGACCTTATGTTTTACTTTCAATGGCAACATAAAAAGCCAAGCTTTCCAAGCTGTTACACCGCTCGAAAACAAGACCGCGTGATAGCGTTTATGCCTTAAATCTCTGATCGTGCCAAACAGTTGTTGCGGCTTCCACCCGCCATAGGAAACACCGTGCACGTAATCCGCTCCCAGTACGGGGATGGCTGCCTGCTGCGGGAAGAACAGCAGGGATATCTTCAGTTCTGGATACAGCTTTGCCGCCACTCTCAAGGCTGGCGTGAGCAAAATCAGATCGCCTATCCCCCAGGTGTGGACAATCAATATTTCCATATGTGGCAGCTCTTGGTTGCTCATCTCAGATTATCCTGCGCGCTTCTGAAGCCGTTTCCGCGCTTGGCTTAGGGTATCCTTCACCATACCAGCCACTTCCCGCCAGTCAGCCCGTGAAGGAATGAGGTGTTTGATCAGCTGGTTCTCTGACTTCTTCTGTTCAAAACCGATGATGAGGATGAACCAAAACAGGTAGGCGACCGAGGTGGCCAAAGCGGCGCCAGCGATACCCCTACCAGGAATAAGAAGAAGATTCGGGCCTATATTGAGGCCCAGAGCCAGGGCGGCGACGATGATGGTGACAACAGGGAAACCCTTGCTGTTCAGATAGTTATTGAACAGCGAGCCGAAGCTGAGGCCGAAACTGGCCGGAATTAACCACAAATACACCCCATAGGCTGGCACAAAACCGGGTCCATAAAATACACCCAGCAACAGTCTTCCCAAGAGCACGAAAGCCAGGTTGCCAAGAACCAAAAAGACAGCGAAAAGCATCAGTATCTTTCTCATTATCAGCCACTTGCTCTGGTCGTCACTGAAATCTGAAAGCTTGGCCAACAGCAATCCGCCAACCATATTGGAGGCAATTTGCAAAAAATCCACTATATGCGCCGCGATGGAATATATCCCCACCTCGCGGAAGCCCAGATAGTGTTTCACAATAACGATGTCAGCCCTGACCAACAGAGAGATGATCATCGCTGAGATGAACGCCCTGATCCCGAAACTGTATGAAAAACTGACAAACTTCAGCTCCACATCGCTGATCTTGGGGGTGCGGCGATACTGTATCATCATGTAGGCAATTGCTCCGGCAAGGGAGATCACTGTTACGCTCAACATGTAGGTGATTCGCGCGCTGCCGCTCACTACCAGAAAGCCCAGGCAAAGCAGCAACAGGCAAAGCCCCGAATTGGCCAAAGACGCCAGGGAATGGTTCAGAATGCGGTCTAATCCGACAAAAAAGGCTTGCAATTGATGAAACGCCTTGGTCAGGGTGATATATAGCATAAACACTAATAGCAAGGTCAGCGGGAAATCGTAACCCAAAACCTGATTCCAGAAACCTCGCAGTCCCAAGCCCAGCCCCAGCAAGGCAATCATCATCAAGACTGTGCTGAATATCGTCCAGCCATAAAGGTTTGCCAGACGCTCAGGATATTTTCTGGCCAGATAGGGATAGCTGTGGCTGAGCCCCAGATCCAGAGCCATCCAGGTGAAACCGGCCAGAGTCATTATATAGCTGTATTCGCCTTTCATCTCCACACCCAGGAATCTTGCTGAAATCCAGCTAATGAAGAAAGTTAAGGCGATGATCACAATCCTGAAACTACCGCTCAGGAGTATGTTCTTTTTCAAGTTTATGACGGGCATTCAACCTGCTTTATCATAGTTTTTGGCAAAGTGATGAGTTTGTTCTTTACCCCTTGGCTCAATCATAGATAATAAGGCAACCGTGTCAACTCAAATAATGCCCGGCCTTTTCTGCATCAATTTGCTTATGCATAATCAGAAGGTGTGATGACTCTGTGATCAGTTTTGCCTCTCGATCCCTTATCCGGGTAGAGCAGCTTCTTCCTTGACAGATTCAAGCGCTGATATTCTGGTGAGAAAGCGATGGGTTAACCATTTCAAAAGTCAATTAAGGAGCAAAAAGATGAAAAAGCTACTGATTATGCTGGTGCTTGTTGTCCTGTCTGGTTTTTTGGCTGGAACCGATGTAATTATTGTGAACAATGTCTTCAGTCCGGAAGGCGGACAATTGATGGACGCCCTCCAGAATTTTGTTCTCCAATGTGAGTGGGCTGATCTCACAAATTCAGAAAAGCCCGGAGATATGTGCCTGTTCATAAACGAATATTTGATCCCGAAGGGCATGGATCCCGATATGAGGAGCTTTAGCATCACTTACACGGTCGTAGAGCATCCTTTTGGGGACTATGCAGAGTTTGTCCCTCTCAGCGAAGCGGTAAGCGGCACCTGGTATGCCGGCACAAACGTGTTCCTGCTGGATTCGCAGGATATGGTCAACGGTCTCAGGGAAGCGATCTATGAAGTCGAAACCAACCTCTATCTATTCCTGGCTACATATGGAAATTTTATTTATCAAGATGAATATGAATCTTGGGAATCCCGCCTCGTGGAAGAGTTGCAAATGTATTGTGAATCTGCTCTCCAGTGGTTTATAAGTCCTGTTTCCCAGGGTGGGGCTGGACAGAAAATATCCAAAAGCGCGGCTCGTGAACTTGCCAAATACCTTGGCTTTGATGCCACTTATCTAAACCTTGAATCCTATGACACCGATGTTGCCTATTCCATTTCCAAAGTTAGCAACAAAACAATCGAGCTGAAGGCTCACCCACTGGACGATTCTTACCATGATGGGCCACTATATAATGGTAGGATTAACCTGCGCAACAAAGAGATAGAGATTATACGCAATCCGCTATATGATTGATCCCCTGTAGCAAAACCCCCGGCTGAAACCGGGGGTTTTGAGATTCAGGGTTGAATATTTAGAGGGGGATTTTGAAGGCCCAAGTGGTTCCGGAGGGATGCCACCTTCTGCGCCGCCAGCTTGAAAAGTATTGGAGGGTCTGACATCTTTGGCGCCAAATACGTTTTTGCAGGCTCCATTCCCAATGCCCTGCAAAACCGCAGTTCTTGCTGATGGGACTCAACATAACACTCTCTTGGGACCAGGTCAAAACGGTAAAAAACTAACGCGACGGCAATGTCTGTGCAGCCCCACCGTGTCATTTCGGGCACGTGATCATTCCACGGGGAATCCCTTCATCGCGGAATGAAACCTCAGAGCTTTCAAACAATTCCAAAGGCGCATAATAATCCATTTACAAGGCTTGGAATTATAGGTCTCGGGCATTCGAATCAGGACAGTATTCCTTCTCTTGACTGGGTCATTTTCCTTACGAATTTGGCTGTTTTTCCAGGTTATTAAGCTCGGTTTGAAAGAAAATTCAAAAAAACGCATTTTCTGCTTGACAAGAAAACGATATGTCATAAAAGAGCATCAGGTTGTCATGAAAAAGCATAAATTGTCACAAGCGCTACAGCGGCACAAAGCTGAAAGTCAGAGCAGAAGAGATTTCGCCACGAAACAGGCAATAAAGGGAGCTAGCTAAGATGTCTGGACCATTTAACGGTTATTGGGAAAACGCGGTACACAACCAGCGGGTAATCATTCCCGCCCTGTTCAAGCGCAGGTTCAGCGAGGAATCGCAGCGCACAGTGGTGATCACCGCGGGTTTCGACAATTCAATCGCTTTGTATCCATTGGACAATTGGTATGCCACTCTGGCGGAACTGGCGGAAGGCAGCGAAGAAGAACAGGATTTCCGCTCCATGCTGATCCGTTGCGCCGTGGCGGAAAGTGAACTGGAAGGACCGGGACGGGTGCGCCTGCCGGAACGGGAACTGCTCAAAGCTGGTATCACCGACCGCTGTGTGGTGAAAGGCGACCACCATCTCATTTCCTTGTGGGATCCGCTGCGCTTCTACACTGATTTGGAGAACTACGAGGCTGAGATCCGCACCCGGTTTGATGCCAGACTCTGGCACAAAGGCAAGAAATGAAAGATTTCCACACCCCCGTGATGCTTGCACAATGCGTGGAATTTCTACGTCCGCGGGCTGGAGGGGTGTATGTGGATGCCACATTGGGCGGAGGCGGGCACACTTTGGAACTATTGAGGCAGCGGGAGGACATCAGGGTCTATGGTTTTGATCAGGACGCGGATGCACTGGCAAAGGCGAATGAAACTTTGGCCGCCTATCAGGACCGTGTGGAACTGATCAACGCAAATTTTGCCGGAATGCGGACGGAACTCGCTTTACGCAAGGTTAAGGCCATCGATGGAGCATTGTTCGATTTAGGTGTGTCATCGCATCAATTCGATGAGATGGAACGCGGCTTCAGTTTTGACGGGGAGGCACCGCTTGATATGCGCATGGATCGCAAGCAGCGCTACACCGCCGCAGATGCCGTGAATCAGCTTGAACAGGCCGAACTGGCGCGGATTTTCAGGGAATATGGCGAAGAACTGAACGCCGGTAGGATAGCCGCCAAGATCGTGAAAGAACGCCGGCAGAAGCCTCTGCAGACCACGGCGGACCTAGCCCACCTCATCGAAGCGGTGGTCGGCAAGGGCAGCAGCAAATCGCTGAAGAGCAAGGCGCGCATCTTCCAAAGCCTGCGCATTTACGTGAACCGCGAATTGGAAGTATTGGCCCCTGCCCTGCGCGACGCCATCAACCTGCTTCTACCCGGAGGCAGAATCGTGGTGCTGAGCTACCATTCGCTGGAAGACAGAATCGTGAAAAACGTTTTTAAAGAAGCCGCCGAAAGTTGCGTCTGCCCTCCCGGGGTGATGGACTGCATTTGCGGCAAAAAGATAAAGCTGGCTTTACTCACCAAGAAACCTCTTACGGCCAGCGAAGAAGAAATTGCTTTAAACATCCGCTCCCGCAGCGCAAAGTTGCGCGCGGCGGAAAAGACAATGGGGGAAAAATGAGAGCCAAATTCGTTATTTTGATTCTTGTCATCATCGCGGCAGGCTTTGCCAACTTTTGGAACGCCAACCACATCGTGAGGGAAACGCAGAAGCTGGCAAGGCTGGAAATCAAATATGCTGCGGAAAAAAACATCAACACCGAACTGAGAGTGGAACGCGATGAACTGCGCAGCGGCAATCAATTTGCCGGGCTGCTGAATTTTGGCCCCGACGGTCGCCCACTGCAAGCATCGCAAGGCAAAGTCATCTACATCCACGAACCCGCGGACACCCAAGACACGCACGGCTATGGCATCATTGACATTTTCGCCTCCAAGGCGCAGGCCAAAGAAGTTCAGATAATGCTGGACTAAGCGATGCGATCGCGCTATCTGATCCTGGCAGGCACTTTGGGGCTGGTAACCCTGGTGTGGGTCGGCTACCTTTTCGCCCTGCAAATCTTCGATCCTTTTCAGTTTGACCATAATCGCTATATTCCGCTGAAAGAGATCATCATACCTACCCGGGGCTCCATCTACGATTCCAACGGGAATCTCATGGTTAGCTCCATAAGCTATTACCAGATAGATATCGACCGGGGAGCGGTTAAGCTTTGGGCAGATGAGAAAAAACTTGAATTAAATGAGTCTTATTCAATAATCAGCAAGGCGATAGGTGAAAACTGCAGCGTTAAAACCAGCGACGTGATGAAGCGCCTGACCATGAACGACAAACTAAACTCCATCCAGATCACGAACAAGGTGCGCGAGATGGAGCTGGAGAAGATCGTCAAAGCCTTTGAATCCGGCAAGCTGCCCGGGCTGAACCACAGCTTTTCTTCGATGAAGCGCATCTATTCACGCAACATTCTGGCCGCAAGACTGCTTGGCTCTGTAAGAGCAGTTTCCGACGGCGAAACGGGCGACAAGTTGCCCTACAAGCTAAGCGGAAGCTGTGGTATCGAATCCAGCTACAACGAATATTTGGCCGGGGAATACGGCTGGCGGGAAGTGGTTTACGATGCCAAACACCGCCGCATGCCGTATCCGAACCTGCATGAGAAAGTCTCACGGGAAGGGCATAATCTGCACCTGACCATCGACGCCAACATCCAGGAAGTGGTGGAGAACGCACTCTACGAAGGTCTGGAAAAATACAGCGCCAAAAACGCCGGCGCCATCATCATGGATCCCCAGACTGGCCGCATCCTGGCCATGGCGGGCGTTTCCGCCGAAGACAAATACATAGACCCCGGACTGGTGCGCGTGAAATCAAACATCCCCGTCAGCTTTATGTTCGAACCCGGCTCCACGATGAAGCCGCTGACCATGATGATCGCCCTGGACAAACATCTGGTGAGCCACAAAGACCTCTTCCCCAGCGGCTCCATCACCATCCGCGGCCGCACCATTTCAGATACTCACAGCTATGGTATGATCCACCCCGTGGACGTGATCTGCAAATCCAGCAACGTGGGCATCGCCCTCATCGGCGAACGCATCGGCGCCAAAACGCTTTACGAAAAGTTTACCGCCCTGGGCTTCGGCCAGAAAACGGGACTCGGTCTCAGCGGAGAAAGCAGCGGAATGTTTGCCAAACTGAACAAATGGGACGGCTACACGCTGCATTCAGTCTCCTTCGGACAGGCCATCTCCCTGACCGCATTGCAGGAAGTAACTGCCTTCTGCGCAGTAGCCAACGGGGGAAAAATCATGAAGCCCTATCTGCTGGAATCCGTCACGGACAGCAGCGGCAATATCATCAATCAGTTCGAGCCCCAGGTGCTGCGCCAGGTTTGCGGCAAGGCCGCCGCGGACACCACCCGCTATTATATGCAGACAGTGGTTGACCGCGGCACTGCGCGTCACATCAAGACAGATTACATCACCATGGCAGGTAAGACCGGTACCGCGCAAAAAGCCGCGGAAGGCGGAGGCGGTTATGCCGGAGGCAAATACAACTCCGTGTTCGTGGGAATGTTTCCCGTGGATAATCCCAAAATGGTGATGGTGGTTTTCTACGACGAACCCGCCATCGGCTACCATTACGGCAGCACCAGCGCCGCGCCCACCTTCAAAAAGATCGTGGAAAGCATCCTCTTTATGCCCAGCAGCAACATCCTGGCCTTCGACGAAGGCCTGATGCAAAGCTCCAGACGCATGCCTGACTTGCGGGGAAAACACATCAGCCAGGCCGAAGCAATCCTCACCCAATACGGTTTTTCCTACAAAATAGAAGGTGCCGATTCCTCGTCGGTGGTGGTGGACCAATTCCCCAAACCGAATGTGGCCATCGATCCGGGACACCCCATCACTATAAAAATCGGCCGCAAAGCAGGCACCGCCGCGGAAACAGTTGTGCGGGGCACCATGCCGGACCTCTCTGGACTCACCCTGCGCAAGGCCATTCAGGTGGCGGCCCGCGAAAAGATCGCATTGCGCATACACGGATCGGGAATTGTACGCAAGCAGTCCATCCAGCCAGGCTCACGCCTTACCATGAATACCGTCTGCCAGCTCGAGGCTTCGCTATGAAGCTCGCAGAAGTATTGAAACTCTTCCAAGAACATGGGCTCTTGCTGCAAAGCCAGGCCTTGGAATGCATCGAAAACCCGGCCGGAAAAACGCAGACGGATAACCGTATGATAAGCCCCGGCGACATCTTCGTCTGCATCCGGGGACAGGTTTCCGACGGACATGATTTCATCCCGGATGCCAGGCGCAGAGGGGCCGCCCTCATCGTTTGTGAAAACGAGTTAACAGACGCCCTGCCCGCCATCCAGGTGAGCGATTCACGTAAGGCCGCCGCCCTTTTGGCCAAGCTCCAATACCATAACCCCAGTTCCTCCTTCCGATTAATTGGGATATCCGGAACAAACGGAAAGACAACCACTTCAATGCTGTTGTTTAAAGCAGTGCGCGAACTCGGCATTAGCGCCGGGTGGATCGGCACGCTGGGCTATGATATAAATGACGAACACTTTGAAACCAGGCACACCACACCCGACATCCTGGAGCTGAACTCCATTTTCGCGAGGATGGCCGCAAAGGGCGTGAGGATAGTCTTCATGGAAGTTTCCTCCCACGCCCTGGCGCTGGATCGTGTTTACGGGATCGAGTTTGACTTTTGCCTCTTCACCAACCTCAGCCGCGAGCATTTGGATTTCCACCGCAATATGGAGGAATACGGAGCTGCCAAACTGAAGCTTTTCGAAGGCACCCTCACCGGCCAGGCAGTGGGACTAATCAACACCGATGACAGCTTTGGCCGCCAGATCCACGCAGACCTGAAGGCCAGGGGCGCCTACGTGTTCAGTTTGGGCAGCGCAGACGCCGATTTCATCATTCGCGGCGATACGGCCCAAAGCTCCTGGGAACAAAACCGCTTCGCTCTGCAAAGCCGCGAGGGACTGATCAATATCCGTTCGCGCCTAATCGGTAAATTCAATGTGGCGAACCTTGCCATGAGCGCCGCGACCCTCAATTTGATGGGTTTCGAGACCAGACAGATCGAGCAGGGGCTGAATTGTGTGCCGCCTGTACGTGGGCGCTTTGAAAGGGTGCCTAACAGCCACGGCATCGGTGTTTTCGTAGATTATGCCCACACGCCCAACGCTTTGGAAAACGTGCTCCGCGCCAGCCGCGATCTGGAACCCAAACGGGTGCTTTGCCTGCTGGGAGCCGGCGGCGAACGCGACCGGGGCAAGCGTCCGCTGATGCTCAAAGCGGCGTTACAATTTGCCGATGCGGTGATCGTTACCGACGACAATCCCCGCCGCGAGAACCCTGACTCAATCATACGTGAGATCGTGACGGGCACCGATATGTGGTTGCCCTGGTGGATCATTCGCGACCGCCGCGAGGCCATCCAGGCCATTCTGCGTCTGGCCCAGCCCGGCGACATCGTTTTGCTCTGTGGCAAAGGGCACGAAACATATCAAGAAATCGAAGGCTCCCGCCAGTATTTCGACGATGCCGAGATAGCCACCGATTATCTGAACTCAGAAGCTTTCGCGACAAACGCGGAAGACGAACTGGGCCTGCCCCTCGACCGCCTGATGCTGGAAATGCTGTGCGAGGCACCGCCCACCGAAACCCAGGGTTACACGGCGCCTTCTCTCTATCGCAGAATATCCACGGACAGCCGCAGTATCAAGCCGGGTTCGGCGTTCTTCGCCCTGCACGGGGCAAACTTCGACGGCAACGCCTATCTGGGCGAGGTTCTGCGTGAAAAAACCAATTTGGGCGTGGGCAATATCGACGCCAACGGCTGGAAACACTATCTGCGCGTGGAGGACCCCCAGGCGTCGCTGGCAGCGCTTTGCCGCAAATATCTGTTGATGTATGCCCCCTACAAGATAGCACTCACCGGCAGCACCGGCAAAAGCAGCACCAAAGAACTTTTGGCGCAGGTTTTCAGCGCGGAGGCATCCACTCTAAAAACCGAAGCCAACGCCAACAACATTATCGGCCTCTGCCAAACCATCCTGCGTGTCCGTCCTCAGCACCGGTACGCCATTTTCGAGCTTGGTACCAATTCTTTCGGCGAGATTGCCGCTCTGAGCAAAATCTGCGCTCCCGACGCCGGTATCATTATGAATATCGGCCCCTCGCACCTGGAATTTCTGATCGACGAAGCAGGTGTCTATCGCGAGAAAACAGCGCTATTCAACCGTCCGCTTGATGTCCGTCTCTTCGATGCAGACGATCCTCGTTTCGCTGCCTACGCTTCACAGGGCAAAAGTGTGGGCTTTGCCCAAGACGCTGATTTCCGCCTCGGCGAGGTGAATTGCGATGGACAATCCTGTTCTTTCGAGCTTAATAAAGAGGCATGGACGGTGCCTTATCCTGTGCCCTATTTTGCCAAAAATGCTGCTTTCGCCATTGCCATGGGATTGCTACGGGGCTTGCCCAAAGAGAGAATCCAAGAGGCACTTTCCGTTCCCATCAGCTTGGAAATGCGCCTGCAACGTGAAGAGCACCCCCACTGCCTGCTGCTGGCCGATTGTTACAACGCAAATCCCGTCTCCATGCAAAGCGCCATCGAGTATTGGCACACGCTGGAGCCCAAGCGCGAACACATCGCCATCCTTGGCGACATGCTGGAGTTGGGGCCCACAGCGACAGATTATCACGATATGATCGGCGCCATCCTGTGCGAAAAAGGATACGACGCCCTCTTTACAGTGGGCGACCTTGCCATGCATTATCACTCACAGGATTCATCTTTGCAGGGCAGGCACTTTGCCAAGGTTGATGAATTGCTGGACAGCGGCGCTTTGGATGGCATCAGGCCCGGCGCGGTGGTCCTCGTAAAAGCCTCGCATTCCATCCACCTGGAAAAATTGCTGCCCCGCCTCAGAGGAGAAAGCTAATGCTATACCACCTGCTCTACCCCCTGGCCCGTTACAGCATCGTGTTCAACGTGCTGCGCTACATCACCTTCCGTTCGCTCGGCGCTTTCCTCACCGCCTTGCTTTTCACCCTCTTCCTGGGGCCTGCCTTCATCCGGCTGCTGAAGCGTAAAGCCGCCGTGGAAACCATCAACGAGGATGTTCCCGAAAAACATCGCGCCAAAGCGGGAACGCCCACCATGGGCGGCCTCATCATCATTTTCGGGCTCTTGGTTTCCTCACTGCTTTGGAACGACCTTTCCAACCGCTCCATCCTCATGATGTTTCTCACCACCCTGTGGCTGGGCATTTTCGGCTTCCTGGACGATTATTTGAAAAACTTCCTGAAGGTTGCCCAGGGACTGATGCCCAAATACAAACTTTGGGGGCAAATCAGCGTGGGTCTGCTGCTCACCCTGGCAATCTATTACGGTGGCACCGGCAGCGACGTAACCAACCTGCAGATACCCTTTTTCAAACACTTGATCATCCCCCTCGGCTGGGTGTTCATACCGCTGATGGTGTTTTACATCACCGGTATTTCCAACGCCGTGAACCTCACCGACGGCCTCGACGGCCTTTCAGCCGGAGTGATGATCTTTTCGGCTGTGGGGCTGGGCATCATGAGCTATCTGAAGGGCAATTTCAATTCCGCGGAGTATCTGAACCTGGAATTCATCCCCACCGCCGGCGAACTTACGGTCTTCATCGCAGGATTAATCGGCACTCTGATCGGTTTTTTATGGTTCAACTCACATCCCGCGGAAGTTTTTATGGGCGACACCGGTTCGCTTACTCTGGGCGGGATCCTGGCCGTTATTTCAATCCTTCTGAAAGAGCAGATATTTTTCATCATCATCGGCTTTCTCTTCATTTCCGAGACGCTTTCCGTGATCATTCAGCGCGGCTGGTTCCGACACACCAAACGCAAATACGGAGAAGGCAGGAGAGTTTTTCTCTGCGCGCCTATCCATCATCATTTTGAGATGAAAGGCCTGCACGAGTCCAAGATTGTAATCCGTTTCTGGATCGTGGCGATCCTGCTTCTGGCGGTGGGGCTGAGCACCATCAAACTTCGCTAAGGAGGGCTGAATATGTTCGACGCAACCAAGCAATACGCCGTCCTGGGCCTCGCCCGCAGCGGAATAGCCGCGGCCTATAAAATCCGCGAATTGGGCGGAATCGCCTTCCTGAGCGACGCCCAGCCGCGAGAAAGAATCAGCGGCGCGGATATGCTCACGCGCGATTTCGAATGCGAATTCGGTGGGCACAGCGAACGCCTCTTTAAATATGGGACATGGATAGTAAGCCCGGGCATCCCGCTCGATTTGCCCATAATTGCCAAAGCCCGCGCCAAAGGCATCGAACTCATCAGCGAAATTGAATTCGGCTACCGAATCAAAGCCCGCGATAGCCGCGTCATCGCCGTCACAGGTTCAAACGGGAAAAGCACCACCGTCTCGCTCATCCATCACATCCTCAAAAACATGGGCTACAACAGCATCCTGGCCGGCAACATCGGCTCCGCCTTTTGCTCTTATCCCATCGAAAAGCCGGGACTCGATTTCATCGTGCTCGAAATCAGCAGCTTCCAACTCGACCTGACTGAAAGTTTCCGTCCGGATGTCGCCGTATTGGTGAACATCACACCCGACCATCTGAACCGCTACGCCTCCTTCGAAGCTTACACCGCCTCAAAATTCCGCTTGTTTGCCAGGCAGACAGAGGAAAACACCGCCATAATCTGCCTCGACTCGGAGCCCATCGTGGCAAATCTGCATCTGATCAAGTCGCGCCTGCTGCGCTATTCTCTGCGTTTGAGCGCACCTGATTGCGAGGCATGGTTGAACCGCGATGTCATCCAGATCGGCCTGCGGCACAAACTGCCCATTGCCGATTTGAAAATCCGCGGGCCCCACAATCACGCCAACACGATGGCCGCCCTGCTGGCCGTGGAAGCTGCCACTCACGACCTGGATTTCGCGATTGAGGCCGCCCGCAGCTTTGAGCCTCTCACCCACCGCCTGGAATTCGTCGCCATCATCAACGGCATCTTCTTCTATAACGATTCCAAGGCCACCAACACCGATTCCGTCAAATCCGCCCTCAGCTCCTTCGACAAGCCCATCCGCGTTATCATGGGCGGTTCGGATAAAGGTGAGGATTTCGCGGTTCTCACGCCCCTCTTACAGGAACGCGCCCGCAAGGTTTATGTTACCGGCGATACAGCTGCAAAGATGTATTCCGCATGGGCCGGCAGCATGGAGATAGCCCACATCGAAGATTTCGAGCAATGTGTCAAGGTTGCCTATGCCGAATCCGTTCCCGGCGACATCATCGTCCTCTCCCCCGCCTGCGCCAGCTTCGATCGCTTCCGCAACTATGAGCACCGCGGCGAAACCTTCAAAGAGATCGTGAGACAGATCAGGAGCGAACTTGAAAAAAAATAGACACTCCTCATATATCGTTTCCATCGACAACACCGTGCTGTTCTGCTATCTGGCCCTTTTACTGTTCGGTCTTTTGGTGATGCTGGATATCACCTCTGTGCAAAGCAGCATGGTGAATTTTTATCGCCACGCCAGCTTTGTGGGAGTATCCCTCTTCGCCACCATCGTAGCCCTCTATTTTTACAAGGTCGATAAATTCCGGCCTCTGAACCGCTGGCTGGTATATCTCATTATTGCACTGCTGATCTGGGCTTTCGTTTATGGGGTCAAAACCAATGGTGCTGTGCGCTGGGTGCAGCTCGGCCCCGTGCGAATCCAACCCAGCACTCTGGCGCGCCTGGTGTTGATCCTTTTCTTTGCCGGATATCTGGACACCAAGCAGGACAAGATCAACCTCGCCAATGTCAAAGAACTCTCCATGGAATTCATCCCCCTGATTGTTTACACAGGGTTGATTTTTATCCTCATTTTTCTGGGTAAGCATCTCAGCACGCTGGTCATAGGTGGCCTCACCCTTTTGGGTATGCTTTTTTATGCCGGAATGCGCAAGCGTTTCATTATGGGAGTTTTGCTGCTGGGCTTCATCGCCGGCACGGTGATCATTGCCAAAGGCGATTCTTTCCGCTCCAACCGCATCAGTACCTACAAAACCTATTCACTGCTGGTGCCCAACCGTCCGGAGCCAACACATTCAGCGGATGAATACCAAGTGCGCGAAAGCCTCACGGCGCTAACCAGCGGAGGCTGGCTGGGCACAGGAATGGCGCGTGGCCGTGCCAAGCATTATTTCCTGCCGGAAGCCCGCACCGACTATATCTACACCATCATCGGCGAGGAATTCGGCTTCCTCGGCGCTGCTTTGGTACTGCTGCTGCACGCTCTGCTCTTTTTCCGCATCCTCAAGCTGGCCGAAGCACAGGAAAACCAATATCACAAATACCTCTGCGCCGGCCTTGGAATGAACATCTTTTTCAATGCCCTCATCAATACCGGCGTCAGTATGTCCATCCTTCCAGCCACCGGGAACACCCTGCCCTTCATCAGTTATGGCGGAACAGCCCTTTTGGTAGATTCCATCTCCATCGGACTGGTGCTGAATATCACCGCCAAGCGGAGGCAGATGTGATGGTTTTCCAGCTTTCCGGGCCTGGAGGAAGCCCTCTCACGCTCCGCTCTCTTTCCTTGTTGCAGAACAGCATCGGAGCAGAGGCAGCCCAAGAGGCTAAAATGGCTGCTGCCCCCGGACAGATCCACTTATCATCTGCCCAAAACAATGAGGACGGAACCTGTGGCAGAGCTTAGAAACGAATCCAAAGCAAGTAGCCTGCTCTTTGTTATGGGCTGCGGAGGCACCGGCGGGCATATTATACCTGCCATCGCCATCGCGCAACAAATGGAGCAATTGGGACATCGGGTCGTTTTCATCGGCAATCGCGGCGGCATGGAAGAGAGCCTGGTGAAAGAGCAAGGTTACGTCTTCAATGGCATCCGCGTGCAAAAATTATATCGTCAGCTGAGCCTGGCCAATCTGCTTTTTCCTTTCCTGCTGCTTTCTTCCTCCCTTGCCTGTTTGCGCCTATTGCGCAAGAATAAACCCGATGCGGTTATCTGCACCGGAGGATTTGTTTCCGGGCCGGTGGGTATCGCCGCGGCCTTACTCAAAATTCCGCTCTATTTCCACGAAAGCAACAGTTACCCCGGCATCACCACCAAGTATCTGGCCCGCTACAGCCGCGTGGTCTTCACCGGCTTCAGCGGCACGGCCAAACACCTGCCTAAAGCAAAGGTGCGCGAGATAGGGATTCCACTGCCGCTCAGAGAGGAAAAGCCTTCTGAACAAAACGCCGCTGAAATAGGCTTGGACGCAGACAAACCCATTCTGCTGGTCACCGGTGGAAGCCAGGGCTCACTGATGATCAATACTGCTGTCACCGACGCCCTGCCCCGTCTGTTGGACCTCGGCTGGCAGATTATCTGGCAAACCGGCAAAGCTGGCTTTGATGAATTCTCCACTCGCTTCAAAGGCCTTGCCGGACTGTATATATTCCCATTTTCGCCCCAACTCAAACATTATTACAAATTGGCCCAAGTAGCCGTGACCCGCGCCGGCGCGATGACCGTCACCGAACTAATCGAGAACCGGCTGCCCGCAGTGCTCATCCCCCTGCCCACCGCGGCCGAGAACCATCAGCAATACAACGCCCTCGAAATGCAGGGCAAAGGCCTCGCCATGCTACTCAAACAAAGTGTCTTGAGCGCCGATACGCTGATTGACGCGGTTACAAAGGTTTTAAGCGGGCACGCTGGCTATCTGAACAATCTGAAGCAAATGCCTCCCAATACGGCGGCCCCGGATATCGCCAGGGAGATATTGAGCGACCTCAACAAGGAGCAACAAAATGCTGGGAAAAACTAAAAAGATCCATTTCATAGGAATTGGCGGCATCGGCATGAGCGGCATCGCCGAGTTTTTGCACAATCAGGGCCTCGAAATTAGCGGTTCTGACCTCAAAAAGACCGATGTCACCGCCCATCTGGAATCCCTCGGCATCAAGATCGAGGAAGGGCACAACCCCACCCTGGTGAAGGATGTGGACGTGGTGGTCAAATCCTCCGCCGTCAAGGACGACAATTCCGAGATTCAGGCCGCCAAAGCCTTGAAGATACCCGTGATCCGCCGCGCCGTGATGCTTGCCGAGATTACCCGCATGAGCTTTTCCATCGGCATTTCCGGTACTCACGGCAAAACCACCAGCACTTCCATGACCGGCCTCGTGCTGGAAACTGCGGGTCTGGACCCCACCATAATTGTGGGCGGCAAAGTGAAAAACTATGGCTCCAACAACGTGATGGGCTCCGGCCAATACATCGTGGTGGAAGCCGATGAATACGACCACTCCTTCCTCTCCCTAACCCCATGTATCGCAGGAATCACCAACATCGACACTGATCACCTCGATTGCTACCGCAATTTGGACGATATCAAGGGCGCCTTCATCGAATACGCAAATAAAGTTCCCTTCTTCGGCAGCGTTATCGCCTGCCTCGACGATCCCGGAGTGCAGGCGGTTTTACCCCGCATCAACAAAAAGATTATTACCTATGGCTTTTCCCGCCAGGCGGACATCCAGGCTCAAAACATTTCTATGAAGGATTTTGTGAGTGAATATGACGTAAGTTTCAAAGGCTACCGGCTGGGACATATCACGATGAACGTCGCCGGCCGCCATAACATCCAGAACTCCCTTCTGGCAGTGAGCATCGGCCTGGAACTGGATATTCCCTTCAAACACATCCGCGACGGCCTGAAGCAATACAGCGGAGTTTACCGCCGGTTCGAGCACAAGGGCGATGCCGGCGGCATCACGGTCTATGACGACTATGCCCATCATCCCACGGAAATAATCGCCACCCTGGAAGGCTTCAAGGACAGCACCAAACGCAGGATTGTGACCTTGTTTCAGCCCCATCTCTATTCTCGTACGCGCGATTTTCACGTCCAGTTTGGCAACGCCTTCTTTTCCTGCGACTGCCTGATCCTGGCACCCATATATCCCGCCCGGGAAGCAGCCCTGCCCGGCGTGAGCTCAAAAATGATCGCCGATGCCGCCACGGCCAGCGGACACCACAATATTGTGTTGATAAAAAACAACTCCGACATTGTCGCCCAAACCCTCTCCCTGCTTGAACCGGATGACATTCTGATAACCATGGGCGCGGGCAATATCTGGCAA
>CAXYWN010000004.1:0-22693 GCA_964292625.1 uncultured bacterium | reverse complement strand
ATTTATCATCTCATTATCCCTGTCAACCTCTTTTTCACTAAGCTACCTTATTGCGACGGGCTGAAGCCCTTCGGAGCTTGCGGAGAAGGGCTTCAGCCCGTCGGGCTCCTGCGAAAATGTTGGTGTCGGCTGCGTCCTGAATTCGGCTATTTTTTCTAAAGGCTCCGACAGGTATATCTTTCTACTTGTCCAATCCTTGAGAATATCCTTGTAGAATGGCTCCGAACAGCCGTAGGCAACTGCTCTCATCAGGGAAGATTCGGATACTCTTCTCTCTGCGTCTGAGTTCTTCATTCAGCGGTTCTAATGAGTTAGTGCCCTTAATCCGGCTCCAATGTGCGGAAGGCAATTCCAGAAATAAAATCCCTTGACTCTTGTGGCCATTATTTGTTTATTGGAAAAACTTGTTTTTCTGAGTTGGCGTGGCCGCCGATGGTGAAACTCAAGGAGCAGAGAGTTATAAGCTTATGATTTACGTTCCGCCTTTCATTTTGTCCAACCTGCGACGCGGGAAACTGCGCGGGCAGCTGAACGCCTTTGTTCTGCAGTGCGAACTGGCCAATTTTGGCCAGATCTTTGCGGACTTGCAAAAAGAGGGAAATTCGGGCCCGGAAAAGATTGCCAGGCTGCTGGGTTTGTTATATCAGGAGTGTTTCAAAGAAGTGGAACAGCGGGGCGGATTTATCGCCAGAATGTACGGAGATTCTTTCCTGGCGCTGTTTCCGGGCGCAGATCCCCATCAGGTATTGGCCGCGCTGGATTCGCTAAGCACCCTGCCGACTTCTCTGGAATCCCGGCTGAAAAGATCCGGCGGGACAATTCCCCGGATCAGGCTGTCGCTCGGTTATGGCAGGATGGAGTGGCAGATATTTACCAACAAACTTCAGCACGAGTATCTGTTCTCCGGCCGCGAACAGGACTTGATAAAACAGCTTCAGCGTGGAAATGAGCCCTTGCTACTCACTGCCGGGGCCATCCGGAAACTGCGTTCCCAGGGTTTGGTGGACAGCCAGGGAAATCCGGTCTTTGGGGTCAGGCCAGAACCTTTGCCCCATGAAGATCAGGCCGCCTGGTTGGATCCCGGAACGCTGGAACTTTTTGTGCATCCCCGCCTTCGCAATCTGGAGCCCGAACCAGCCTTTCGCCAAGTGACATGCGTCCATGTAACCCAGAAATTGGCAGATGAATCCCACCTGGAGCAGGTGATCCAAGACATGGAATTGATTGCCATCACCTTCGGCTGCTATGTGCACCATGTCCTCAGAAGTGCGAACAAATATTCTGCCCTGATTTTATTCGGAGTACCCCTGAATGGGGGAAAAGCTCCGTATAAAGCCTGCCGGTCGGCCTTGGACGCCTTAAAAAGATATCCCAATCTGAGGCACGGGATTGCCCTGGGAACCGTGTTTTCCGGAATGATGGGCGATTCTGCTTACAGGCATTACGCCGTCTGGGGACCAGTGATTGAGACCGCTACCCAACTGGAAGCCTTGGCCAAGCCCGGTGAGATTATCACCGATGCCCAAATCCACAAAGCGTTGAGTGACCAATTCACCTTTCAGCCATTTAATAAAGACCGTCTGCCCCGGGAGACGGGAAAACAAAGCGCGTACATGCTTACGGGAATGCCCGCTCCCGGAGGAGCAGCCAGGCGCAGCGTTTTTGTGGGCCGAAAGATGGAACTGGGCAGGCTGGAAACCCTTATCCAGAATGCTATGGCGAGCGGAAACAATCTCAGCATCCGTGTTTGCGGGGACCCGGGTATCGGCAAAACCAAGCTGGCGGAAGAGGTTTTAAGCTCGGCCACAGCAAACGAATGCCGCAGCTTCGAGCTTTGGTGCGATCTGGCGTCGCCACCCATGGAGCCGATGAGGCAGCTTTTCCGGCAGATCTTTCCACTGGATCCGGAGCTGGACCCTCAGCATGCCGCCTCCGCGTTCAGCCGAATCTGGCGAAACTGGGCAGATAAAGACAAAGGATTATTAGACCATGAATCCTTCGTCGGCGCGATTCTCGGTTTGCGTTGGTCGCGCTCGCTGCGCGAACGGACACCGCCGGAGCTGCTTCTGGAAAAGATCTTCGAGGCCGGAGCGCTTACCCTGCAAGAACTGGCAAGGCGTCAGCCGCTGCTAATCCACATCGATGATCTGCAATGGATTGACAGCCAATCCCGCGAATTCTTTCAACGCCTGAAAAGCTCTCAACCTGGTATGATCTGCATCCTGGCCACAACCCGCTATCTGGAGGATGGCTCGGTCCCCATCCTGGAACTGGACGGTTTTGAATCCCACCGGATCGATCTTGGCCCTCTTGACGTAGAGGACGCTCTGGACCTCTACAGATCGCTGCTCGGCCTGGCGAGCCTGCCGACTGCTTCGGAGCAATTTATAAAAGAACAGACCCGTGGCAACCCCTTTGCCATCGAACAGATTGTCGCGATCTGGCTGGAAGAAGGCAGCGTCAACGCGCGGGGCGAAATGAACCTGCCTGCAGGCTGGAAGCAGCTTGACCTCCAGGATGTTTTGGTCAATCGCATCGACCGCCTGAGCGCCAAAACCCGGGAATGTATCGACAATGCCAGCGTTCTGGGCATGCGTTTCAACATCCAGGTGCTTTCCCAGATGCTTCATTCCGACGCCCGCAGGGAACTGGCCCACGGCGCCCAGAATCGTCTCTGGAAAGACCTTGGAGAGGTATTCTACATCTTTTCCCACGTCCTCATCCAGGAAGCCGCCTATTCCCGGATCGTGAGCGACGAACTGCGCAAGCTGCATCTCAGCGCCGCCCAGGCAATGGAAAAAGTCTTCGAACTGGAACTGGCTGAACATGCCGAAGAGATTGCGCAGCACTATGAAAAGGCAGGTCTGCCGGAAAAGGCCGCCCATTATTATGACCGGGCTGCGGACCGGAACTGCGATGGCAGCTTCTTCGACCGCGCCGAAACGAATTCCCGCAAGGCCGTGGCCCTCAGTTCCGAATCCTGCGGAACAGCCAGTGCTGAATATGGCGAGTATCTCTTTCATCAGGCCCTGCTGTATCACTATCTGTTGCGCTATCGCGAAGCGGAACCCCTCTATCTGGAAGTGATGCGGATCGCCAGGAAAATTCACGGCCCGCGCTCAGTCGCCCTCAGCCCCTATCTGAACAACCTGGGCCGTTTTTACAAAGACACTGGGCGCTATTCTGAAGGCGAGTAACTGCTCAAACGCTCGCTGGCCATTGAGCGTAAGCTCGATCCGATTAGCTCGAATATCGCCGACAGGATCAATAACCTGGGGCATCTTTACCTGATCCAGAAGCAGTTCGGCAAAGCTGAACAGATGTTTCTCGAAGCCCTGGAACTGATGGAGAAAAACTATATTCCGGGACATTTTTTCACGGGCACGATCTGCGGCAACCTGGGCGGAGTTTACTACCACCAGGGCCAATTGGGCAAGGCAAGGAAATTGCTCAACCGGGCGCTGGAAATCGGGCAAAAATTCAGGGGTCCGGACCATCCGATCATGGCCATCTATATGATAACCCTGGGCAGAATCCACTATGCCTGGAAACACTTCGCCAAGGCCGAATCGCTTTACCTGAAAGCGTTGGACAATCTGAGCGGCCCCTTTGGAAACAAACATTCGAAAACCCTCGGCGTGGTAACTCTGCTGCAAGAACTCTCAGAGCGGAAGGAAGACCGGGAAAAGACTGCATTCTACGCTGAGTGGCTCGCTCAGGCCAGGGATCACGGCGGCAGTTCCTGAAACATCTCTTATTTATACAGCTTTAAGCTGCGTAAAAAGATATTTTTATCGGTTCGGCAGATCGCATCTAACTAATCTCTCCACATATGGATAGGTTTGTATATTGTTTTTCTTCGCGGCTCGTAAAAAGCTAAAAGATGTAAATAAAGCTTGACAAGAATCACCACTCTTGGGAAAGTGTAAATCACAGACCCTACATAGAATGCTCTCCGAGTCCGTGGGGACGCCGCCCGGCGATCCCCACGGTTTTTTTATCCCCATATAATTTCCGAAACTCTTTTCCATCGGTCGATTCACCCTGCTCCATCCTGCCAGAATTGGATTTCGAAACGGCGAAGATATTTGCCTTTGCCTCGCAGCCGGATAAATTGTATTAAGTATAAACAAGACTTTTCCGGGCGAATTGCTCGGATCAGGAAAAGCAAAGCCAGCCAAGGAGCGAAGCAGATGCGCAAGATTAGATTGACAAAGAACGCCAGGCCCATCATCGAAGGGGCTGGAGTTCATCTTCAGCGGGCCTTCGGGTTCGGAGACGAGCGACTCTTCGATCCCTTTCTCTTGCTGGATGATTTCCGCAACGACGACACCAGAAATTACCTGGCGGGTTTTCCCTGGCATCCGCACCGCGGCATCGAAACCATCACCTATATGCTGGAAGGCAGTGCCGAACACTCCGACAGCCTTGGTAACAGCGGCGTGATCCACAAAGGCGAGGTGCAGTGGATGACAGCCGGAAAAGGCATCATCCATCAGGAAATGCCCAAACCCAACCCCATCGGCAGAATGTACGGGTTCCAGCTCTGGACGAACCTCCCCGCCACCAGAAAGATGATGCAGCCCCGCTACCGCGATTTCAAAGCGGAGGAGATTCCCCTGGTCACGACAGCCTCCGGGGCAGAGGTGAAAGTGATTTGCGGTTCCTTTCAGGGCAGCGTCGGGCCAGCCCGCGACATCATCACCGCGCCGCAATATTGGGACGTTTATATCCCTCCGGAGACAGAACTGGTGCTGCCTGCGCCCAGCGGCGAAACGTGCTTTCTCTATGCTTATGAAGGTGAGGCCAAAATCGGCGAACAGCAGATCAGAAACCGCCAAATCGCTTTGCTGGACGACGGCGATGAGGTCGCCCTCACAGCTTCCGCCGCAGGATTCCGCATGCTTTTTTTGCGTGGCAAACCCCTCAATGAATCCATCTCCTGGCGCGGATCCATCGTGATGAACACCCGCGAAGAGATCCAGGCGGCTTTCCGGGAACTGGAAAAAGGGACTTTTCTCAAATAAGCGGCGGATATTCGGGCTACATTCTCTGCTCTGTTTCTTTCTGCCTTTGCGGCGGTGTTTCCGTCCCTTTCCGCCAAAGGTTTTCATTGACACAAAAGGGCGCATGGGAATATTGGAGCGATGATAAATCAAGGGAGTTTAAATGAAGACCAACAGCTCTGGCTGGGCGCCAACCATCACTCTGGCAAAGCTTTTTGAAGAACAGAATCAGTTTTTTGACGCTCTGGCGGCCTATGAATTGATCTGCCAGACCGATTCTTCGCCGGCCGTGCGGGAGAGCATAGAAGCGCTGCATCTGCGTATTCTGAGCGATCCCGTGAGCCAATACGACCCCCGCATCGAAAAACTCTTTACTCCGGAGGAGCTTGCCTATCTGAGGATTCTGGACCATCAGGGCTTTGAAAACTTGGCCCGGGCCCGGGAAAAACTGAGTGAAGGCTCCTTGGGCGAGGCCATCTTTATCGAAGAGGACGAGGACTTTCTGACTGGGGCAGAAAACGAGGCAGACACACTGGCCCTGATCCTGCAAGAGATCGAGCAACAGGCGCAGCTGAACCTGAACGAGACCGTTCCGGACGCCCGGGAATTTACGGTGAAAGACCTATTGGTGGCACTTTTGGGCAGATTTGACAAGGATCAAAGACTCACCGATGTCCGGCTTAGCGATCTGGTCGCGGTGATTCTGGAGATGCAGGGGCCGAAAGAAAGCTCCTGATGCCGGCCAAAGCGGCACCAAAGATCAACCGGCTCTGCGAACGCTGCTCTAATAAATGCAAGCAGTTGGCGAGGGTGACCATCGTTTCCTGTCCGGATTTTGAGGCAAAGCCCGTGCAAATGGAAATTCCCCTGAAAATTCCTCGCAGTAGCAGAAAAAAGCTACGCCCCTGAGCCCTCTCATGCGCATAATCACTGGAAAATACAAAGGGCGTAAGCTCTATACCGTGGATGGCAAAACCACCCGCCCCACCACCGCTTTCAACCGGGAGATAATCTTTAGCGTTTACCAGGATTACGAGGGAAAAAGGGTGCTGGACCTCTATGCCGGGACCGGCTCCTTTGGGCTGGAGGCTCTCTCGCGGGGAGCGGTTTGGGCTGATTTGGTGGAATTTGCCACACCGGCTGTGGCGACCATCCTCAAAAACATCACGCTGCTTGGCTGCGGAGCGGATTGCCATATCTGGCGCAAACGCGTGCATGCCTTTTTAAAGAGCACTGGGGAAAAGTGGGATATCATCTTTCTGGATCCGCCTTACGCAAAAGAGCTGATCAATTCCAGTCTGGAGCTGATCTATGCACGCAACCTGCTGAATCCGGAGGGAGTGGTTATCATAGAACACAGCCCTCATGAACCTGTCGCGGAAGCTTATCAGAATTTGGTGCTAACGAGCAAGGAAAGCAAAACCTGCTGCTTCACTCTGCTCAAAGCCGACGAGCCGACAGACTAAACTATACCCTTCAAAAGCGCCCTAAGTGTTTGTTCTTGACTCGGAGCGCTATCTGTTGGTTTCTTTCCAGGCCTGCACCCGCTCAATAATCCGCGCCTTTTGCTCGTCAGATAATCTGACCTCGATTTTTTCCCGGTAAGCTTGGGCGGTCTTGTTGCCGTTGGCTTCGGCCAGAGTGAACCAGAAACTGGCTTCTTCAAGGTCCAGTATCACTCCCTGGCCGTTGGCGTAACAGATGCCGAGGTTGCTCTGGGCCATGGCGTAATCCTGCTGCGCGGCCATGCGGTACCATTTCACCGCTTCGCCGGTATCTTTGGAAACACCGGTGCCGTTTTTATATAATACGCCGAGAGTGTTTTGCGCCTTGGGATAGCCCGCTTCCGCGGCCAGCCGGTACCAGCGCAGAGCCTCGGTTTTATCCTTGGGGACGCCGTTTCCGTTCATATAGGATAGCCCCAAACCGTAATGGGCCCGAGGATCTCCATCTTCAGCCGCCATCAGCCACCAGCGAATGGCTTCCTCCTCGTCCTTGCCGACTCCATCGCCGTTGTAATATTTGAGGCCGGTATCGTACATTTCGCTCAGTTGCTCTTCCCAAGACTGTTTGGGGATTTCCGGCAGATCGATCAGGGACTCCTCGTCTGAATCGGTTTCAGAATCTTCTTCCCCGGAGGCTTTGGACCATTGGGGCGCCGTTTTTTTCTCTTCCGGAATGGCACGAGGCATCGGCTGAATCCCGCTACTGGGATCCGGAAGCCGCGGATGCGTTCCGCTTTCAGCCGCGAGACGATACCATCTGGCTGCTTCCCGGAAGTCCTGTTCCACGCCATATCCTTTGTCGTAGCAGATGCCCAGATTGTACATGGCATTGGAATTTCCCTGCTCGGCAGCCAGCTCCCACCAGCGCACAGCCTGGCTCAGGTCTTGCGTGATGCCTTCACCCAGATAATAGCAGTAGCCAAGGTTGCACTGGGCGTTAGGATTTCCTTTGCGGGCGGATTCGCGATACCATTTGAAAGCCTCCACCTTGCTTTCGGGCACGCCAAAACCATTGTCGTAGCACCAACCCAGATTGTATTGCGCGTAAGGGTTTCCCCTCCTGGCCGCAATTCTCCACCATCTGGCTGCTTCGGATTCGTCTTTGGGAACGCCCTCGCCCATATAATAGCACCAGCCCAGGTTGCACTGGGCGTCCGCGTGGCCCTGTTCCGCGGCGAGGGCATACCATCTCACCGCTTCCCGCACGTCGCGCACCACGCCGTCGCCGTGATAGTAGCTCCAACCCAGGGAATACTGCGCATCCGGATCGCCGTTGAGCGCAGCACGCATCAGTTGACTGCTGTAACCTGACTGGGCTAGCAGCGTCACGGCCACCACTAAGAGCGCCAGGACAAGAACCGATTTCTTCATATTTAAGCTTTCAAACATAAGAAATGAAGCAAATCCAAGCATTGATTTTGTGTCAAGCAGAAAAATTCCGGGGATGCAACGAAAACGTATCCTGGCGATTCCATCCCACTCTGCACAGACGTCAGCGTAGCCGGGAAATGGTCATAAGATCTACTTCTGAGGAGGCCCCGGCTATCTTTGTGCCAGCTTGGCAAGATATTCGAACACTGGTCGGCCGACCTCGGGATCAATGATACGCTCCGGTTGCCACTGAATGGCCAGAACCATTTGTTCGGACGCGTATTCCACGGCTTCCACCATTCCGTCCTCAGTCCGAGCGACCACCTCCAAACCCGCTCCGAGGCGCTTGGGATCGATTGCCTGATGGTGGTTGGAATTGACCAGAATCTCGGTTTTGCCAAAGATTTCGGGCAACCAGCGTCCGCCCAGGATCTTGACCGCATGGTACTTTTCCCCGTAATGGTCGTCCAGTTCAGCGATATGCTGGAGCAAAGCGCCGCCGCAGAAAACGTTGAGCAATTGTATTCCGGCGCAGATGCCCAGCAGCGGTTTTTTGAGCTGGAGCGCCGTTTCCAGCAGGGCGAAATCACCCTTTACCCGACGCCAGTGCGCTTCTTCAGTCTTGGGATGAGGACTTTCGCCATATAGAGAAGGTGGATAATCCAGCCCGCCGATGATCACCACCGCGCCCAAAGGTTCCAGATACTGGCGCAGAGCGGCTTTGTCGTCTGTGCATGGAATCAGGCAGGGCAAGGCTCCGGCGCCAAAGATAGCGTCGATATACGTATCGCGGATATGGAACTGATGATAGCTGCCCAACTTCATATAATTCATACTGACGCCAATCAATGGTCTTTGCATTAGATACCTCGTGGAGCTTGATTTTCGACAAAACACAGCCAAACGGGAGGGCTTCTCATGTCAAGGAAATCATGCCCGGACTTAGCTCTCCTAGTCAATACAGACTTCATCCGTGCTCAGCGAAAATCTATAAATCCTGGTCGTCGCGCCGGAAACATCAAAGCCGTCCTCGATCCTTTCCCAGCCATACTTTTCATAGTAGCCGTCGAGGTCCGTGTTGAGATAAACATCAGAAAAACCCAGTTCACCGGCCAGGTGGGCCCCATAAGCGAGAAGTTTCGCACCCAGTCCGAGTCCTCTTTCATCCGCCTCGATGTAGTGGCAGGCATACCATGGCCAAAGGTCGTGGCGGCTCACAAAATCGTTGTTAATCAAGGCACCGCAGCCCACAATCCGTTTTCTGGGCAAGAGCAGGAAGAAGCGGGGCAGTTTTTCACCGTAATGCATGATCGCATCGCGGTAAAAGGCCAGGTTCTCCGGACGTCCCCATTTACTGTGGATGTAGCGAATGGCTTTTTCCAAGCCTCCGGGATAGTTGTGCGCGTCCACGATTTTGTATGTTCTGTCTTTCATTGCTTACCTCAGTTCAGTGAATAAGCCATCACCTAATTGAATGAACACTCACCCCGAAGCAGGTTACAAGTCAATCTTTTTCCCACTGCTCATGGCTCCCTTCCAACTCTTGCCTGGGAAACACCGTCAATTCCGGATGGGCGGAACCAGGCGAGATTGTTCAATAAGAAGGGATTAATTTCCAATATCCTAGGCTCTTAAAGGTGTAAAAAAGTGGGCGAAGCTTCTCAATTTTAGCTCTTATCAAGAATTGACCGGAAAATTTCCGCTAAAGTCCCATCGGGACGACATTTCAGATAGTAAACAACACCCAGATGCAGCCTGAGTCCCAGCGGGACGGTATATTTACTAGACATGAATCATTTCAGCCAAGGCAAAAGGTTGTATTGGAATTCAGCAAAAAGGCGATAGCCTGTTATATCTAAAATGTCGTCCCCACGGGACTCAGAAGTATGTCTGAGGAACGTGTTTCTAGCTAAAATGTCGTCCCGATGGGACTCAGGCTGCACCATATCTGCCAAGATTTCGACCTGGATTTCACCAAGAATATTCCAGAGGTAGCCTACTATGGTTAACGGATTTGAACAGTCTCAACCAGGCCAAAAATCGACCAAAACATTTATTTATTGACAAAATAACTCATCCGCAAGAAGGGATTCAAGTAACTTAGTCCACCCAAACATATATCAATCTTACAGAGGTAAGGCATATGAAAACTTGGTTCAGTTTGGCCCTGGCCGCTTTGGCTATCTACTGCGGCGGGATGACGTTACCGGACTCTCATGAGCCCGTTTTAACCGATGACAATCTACTCACTGGCTTTGTCCGCATCGACCCGGATGACAAAATCCCCGAAACTTTACCCACCAAAGCCTGGCTCTGGCAGGACGGAAGCGACTTGGTGGTTCATTTTGAGGCAACGATCGACGCCACTTTCACCAAAGGAGAGCTTTCGGTGAAGGACGAGGGCACGCAGGCGGATTTTTTGAGGGTGCAACTCATCACGGTCCCGGACGCCTACTATGCCTATTACTACGCGGCCTATCCACGGGGAAACCTCTTGGACGGAGTCCGCAATACCAATATGAACGTAGATTCCAGTTGGGACAGCAAGTATTCCTACACAAGCGACTATTCCGGCGATCTCTGGCAGGTGACGATGCGCATCCCGCTGCCGGAATTGCGTTTCAAACAGGAAGAGCCATACCGCTGGAAGATCATCCTCACCCGCTACCACCATCAGAGCGAGCAATTTTTCTCCCTACCCTACAGCAATGTTAAAGATGGTAAGGATTATTTCCTCACTGGGCAGGATATCGTGCTGGAAACCCCTGTACGGTACAAGCTGGATATCTCAGTAAAGCCCTATTTCGTGAAAAGTTACGATCTGATCGAGCGTACGGCCAGTTACGATCCCGAAAACATAGGTCTGGATATCGCCCTCAATCCCGGCCAGCGTACCCGCATCAAGCTTTCGCTAAATCCGGACTTCTCGGATATCCCCATGGACAGCGCCCAGGATACCTACAACAGCATCTATCCGCCCTATTATAGCGAAAACCGCTTTTTCTTCACCGAGGATATCGACGCCTTTGGGCTGAGTGAGGAACTTTTCTACACCCGCAACATCGTGCAGCCGCGTTTTGCCTTCAAGGCCACCGGCAACAGCAAAGCGCTGAACTGGGGAGCGTTGGGAGCCTTCGATAAAGAGCTGATGGACGGTGAGCTGCAGGTTAACCGTGACGATTATTTCCAGGTGCTGTCCCTCAACCCCGACTGGCGCCGGTTTAAGATGAGCAACGCCGTGATCAGCCGCGTGAATGATGGATATTACAATCATGTGTTCAACAACACTAAGGATTTGGAGTTCATCCCCCGCCTATCCCTTTATACAAATATAAGCCTCTCCGCCCTGAAAAATGATGCCTGGGGGATGGCAGAACCCCTCACAGGTTACAACGCGTCGGTGGGACTGAACGCGACCCCAGGCGATTTTGACATTTCGGTGGGCTATGCGCGCCTGTCCAAAGACCTGGCCTATGAAGCCGGCTACCTCAATGAAACGGATTTCCAAACTGTCGGCGGCTCTCTGGGTTGGGCTAAGAGCTTCGCGGAACGGAAGGTCCGCTCGGTGTCCTTCAGTGGCTGGGCCCACGGTCATCAGTTAAAATTGAGCTCAGATCCTTTTTACACCTATAATACAGGGTTAGTCACCAATATGAATATGGCTTCAAAGATCAGTTTTATGGGCAGTCTGTTTAATCTTCGCCAGCCGGATCTTGCCGACTCTCTTCACGATGTTTATAGAGGCAATATCGGCTGCACCTGGTATAAGCTGAAGCCTTTACGCATCTATGCCGGCTACACCTATGCCCGGCAGTTGGTTTACGCTCTGAGTGAAGTTTATCCTCTGCAGGCGCTGTCCTTGACGGTGGTGCTGAACCCTGCCAAGAGTTTGGCATTTAATCTGTCGGGAAACTGGAATCTCTACGGCTACCATATGGAGAACGAAATAATCGTGAGCGGAGACACCCTGATCGTCTGGCTTGACAACAACTATCTGATTGCCAATGCTGGACTGGAATACACTCCCAGCCCCACTTTCAAGATTTCTCTGGGCAGCGGACTCAGCACCTACGAGCGGTCTGGCAATAGCGCCTCGCTCACATATTATGGGAATCTGCGCTACGAATTCAGGCCGGACTGGTTTTTGTTTCTGGGCTTGAAATCCGCCCAAACCCAAATAGAGCCTTCCACATGGACGGATCCTCTGGGGAATTTCCAGCAGGATAGGTCCACGGCCTATGCCAAGCTGAGCGTGTCGTTTTAGCCCGGGCGAACGGTCTTTATTTGCCCTGAGTGGATTTCTGGCGCTTGCGCAGCCAGATCAGCAGGGCCGCGGTGTCCGCGTAATTCACTCCGGGAATCCGCATGGCCTGGCCCAAACTGCGGGGTTTTACGCTATGCAGTTTTTCCCGGGCTTCCGAGGCGAGGGTTCCGATCTCGCGATAGTCGATATCTTCTTCCAACACAAGGTTCTCCGAAGCCTGAAAACGCCGCATTTCTTCCTCCGCCCGCATCAGATAGCCCTCATATTTGATTTCCAGTTCGCAGCGGCGCAGGATGTCCGGCGTCACCTCCGGCGAAGGCTTGAAACCGTATTCAGCCAGTTTGCCCCATGAAACATCCGGACGTTTGAGCAGGAGGGCAAATTTCTGAGGCTCGCGGAGTTCCGGATGGGCTAAAGAATTCTCGCTGCGCAGGCGCTCCAGTTCTTTTTGCTTGAGCCGCAGCATCGTCTGAAAACGCTGCCAGCGTATGTCAGTAACCAATCCCAGTTTGTAGCCCAGCGGCATCATGCGTTCGTCGCAATTGTCCTGGCGCAGCAGCAAACGGTATTCCGCCCGGGAGGTGAACATCCGGTAGGGTTCGTTGGTGCCGCAGGTCACGAGGTCGTCGATGAGCACGCCGATGTAGGCCTCGCCGCGGCTGAGAACAATCCCGGATTGGTTTTCCAGGGCCAGGGTGGCGTTGATGCCGGCCATCATCCCTTGGGCGGCAGCTTCCTCGTAACCGGAGGTGCCGTTGATCTGTCCGGCCAGCCAGAGCCCTTTTATCCGTCTGGATTCCAAAGTTGGCGTCAGTTCCGAGGGATCGATGAAGTCATATTCGATGGCATAGGCGTAGCGCATCACGCGGGCCTTTTCCAGGCCGGGGATGCTGTGGATTATCAGTTCCTGCACATCCGGGGGCAGGGAGGTGGAAACGCCGTTCACATAAGCTTCAAAGGTGTTCAAACCCTCCGGTTCGATGAAGACCTGATGACTGGCGCGCTGGGGAAATTTAACAATTTTATCCTCGATGGAGGGGCAATAGCGGGGTCCGATGCCCTTGATCACGCCGCCGTAAAGTGATGATTTTTGCAGATTCTCCCGGATGATGCGCTGCGTTTCAGACGTTGTGCGGGTAAGGTAACAGCTTACCTGGTTATGCAATTGCACGTCCCGGTACCAGGAAAAGCCTTCGGGGTCCGGATCGCCCGCCTGTGCCTCGAGGCATGAGTAGTCCAGGCTGCGCATATCGACCCGCGGCGGGGTGCCGGTCTTGAAACGCGCCAGCTTGAATCCGAGCTTATTCAGGCAATCGGAAAGTGCTTCGGAGGAGGGTTCGCCGCTGCGCCCGCCGGGCACGGAAACTTTGCCCACGTGGATCAGCCCGCGCAGAAAGGTGCCGGTGGCGAGGATCACTTGAGGAGCGCGGTATTCCCTGCCAATCACGGTTCTCACTCCGCTTACCATGTTTCCTTCGGTCAATATCTCCGCGACATCGGTCTCGATCAGGAGCAAATTTTCCTGGGCCTCCACGTGCTGGAGCATGATCCGGGAATAGAGCTGGCGGTCGTTTTGGCAGCGCGGCGCCCAGACGGCAGGACCCTTGCTGCGGTTGAGCATGCGGAAATGGGTGCCGGAGAGATCTGCCACATAGCCAATTTCGCCGCCCAGAGCGTCTATCTCTCTGGCCAGGTGTCCTTTGGCGGGGCCGCCAATGGAGGGATTGCAGCTCATACGGCCCACCGATTCGAGCTTGAGGACGAAGATTGCGGTTTTGGCTCCGCGGCGCGCAGCGGCGAGAGCTGCCTCAACGCCTGCGTGGCCGCCGCCAACCACGATTACGTCAAATTCAGAGGACATGCGGTCAGTTCAGATGCCGGCCAAACCATTCGTAGAGCGGCTCCAATCCCTTGTCTTTCAGCGCCGATACGGCATAGAGGGGAATGTCTTCCAGACCCAGGCCTTTTGCCAAAAGCTGCAAGGTCTTGGCAACCTTGGTTTTGGGAATCTTGTCGGACTTGGTGGCCACCACGCAGTAGTCGATCTTGCGCATGCGCAGCAATTCCAGCAGCAGAATGTCCTTGGGGTCAGCATCGTGGCGGATGTCCACCAGCACGATGATGCCGCGGAGTTGCTCGCGTTGTTCAAAATAGTGGTTGAGCATCTGGCGCCACTTTTCCTGTTCGGCCTGGGAGACTTCGGCGAAGCCGTAACCGGGCAGGTCGGTTAGTTGCAAACTCCCATTGGTGCCGGCTTCGTCGTTCTTCCAGTGGATGAGGAAGAAATTCAGCAGCCGGGTTTTGCCGGGATGGGAACTGGTTTTAGCCAGTTTACGCCGGTCTGTGAGCAGATTGATCAGGGTGGATTTGCCCACGTTGCTGCGTCCGGCAACCGCGAATTCCGGATAGGCGCTGGCGGGATAATCTTTGGGTTCGACGGCGCTTTTTACAAAAAAAGCTTGGACAAATCTAAACATGATAATAAATTACGCTGGAATGCCAGGATTCGCAGACCTCCACTTCCGCCATCTCGACGGCTTCGCCGGCCAGAGACTCCACCATCCGCTCAAAGATGTATCTGGCCAGGTTTTCAGAAGTGGGGTTTTGCTCCGTAAAGGCACTCAATTCATTGAGATAGGCGTGGTCCAAATCGTCGGTGATGGCTTTGAGCAGGGCCTTGATGCGGGCAAAATCGATGGCCATGCCGATATGATCGAGTTTTTCCGCTTGCAAAACCACCCGCACGGTCCAGTTGTGTCCGTGCAGATTGCTGCAGGCGCCTTCGTAGCCGCAGAGGCGGTGGGCTGCGCTGAAGGAATCGGTAACGCTAAGTTTGTACATATTTTAACCTCTCAAAAGTATTTTTTGCGGATGAAGATCAGCACCATCAGCAGCGAAACCAGCACGGAGATCCCCATCACTATGGTGAAAGCGTAGATATGATTTCCAAAAGGCAGGTGGACGTTCATCCCGTAAATGCTGGCGAACAGGGTCGGCACGGCCAGGATGATGGTCACCGAGGTGAGGAATTTCATCACTACGTTCAGGTTGTTTGATATTATTGAGGCAAAGGCGTCCATCATCCCGCTGAGGATGCTGCTGTGGATGTTTGCCATTTCGATTGCCTGCATGTTTTCGATGATCACGTCTTCCACCAGGTCTTCGGACTCGGGGTCCTGATTCAGCCAGCGGGAACGCTGCATCCGCTCCAGAATGATTTCGTTGGATTTGAGCGAGGTGGAAAAATAGACCAGGCTCTTTTCCAGGCGCAGCAGGCGGAAGAGTTCCTGATTGCGCATGCTTTGGTTGAGTTCACTTTCGATCTTGTTCGTGCGGCGGTTGATTTCTTTGAGGAACCTGAGAAAATACTGCGCGGTGCGCAAAGCTATCTGCAGCATGAAACTCTGCTGGGTGATCGGGAAGGGTTTGTGCTTGCAGTCCAGAAAGATGTTGAGCACTTCGTTGTCGAAAAAGGAAACTGTGATCAGCTTGTCCTGCACCGCGATCAGCCCCAAAGGCGCCGTGGTGAAGGATAAACTGGCCGAGTGGTGCTTATAATAGAGCGGCATGCGCATGATCACGAGCACGGCGCCCTCGTCATATTCCATGCGGCTGCTTTCGTCCGCGTCCTGGAGGTCTGTGATGAAGTCTTCGGGCAGTTTGAAATCTTCGATCAGAGCCTTGATCTCGTCGGCCGTGGGACTGTCCAGATGTATCCAAAACGCCTCGCTGTGCGCCAGAGCGGGCGTGAAACGCTGTTCCTTGACCTTGAAATACTGGATCATGGCAACCTCCTTTTCTGCATATTTATCTCTAATACCACAATTTTGGATGGAGCTTTTATGGCAATAGAAATCTCTGCCGTTAATAAAATGTTCTTTCTTGGCTCACTTACACAAGTATTCGAGCCTAACACGGTTGAATTTAAAAAGGTAATACATTTAATTCATTTTTAACTTGACAGAATGCTATCGCTCAGAGAAAATGACAAAGGATTCTGGGAGTCCTACTCCATCGCTGGTTTACCGGGCTTCCGGGGCTTAAGAAAACACAAGGGGTGTGATCATGAACAAGCAGCTTTTGATCGTTTTGCTACTCTGCGGATGCGCAGGTTTAGCGGCTCAAACTCCTCCAGACTGGCTCTGGGCGACAAGTTCCGGCAGCGCCAACTGGGAAATAGCTGAGGGTATAGTTTGTGATGCTGACGGCAATGTGTACGTAACAGGATTCTACTGGGGCGCGATCCAGTTCGGCGATTTCTACACTGACAGCGGCGGCGACCGGGAGATATTCGTGGTCAAGCTGGACGCTGCAGGAAACTATCTCTGGGTGCAACATGCCGGCGGTGAATCCGATGATGCGGCAGAGAACATCGCCATCGACGCTGCCGGAAACGTTTATATCACCGGATGGTTCCAATCTATCGCCACCTTCGGATCGTTGGGCGTGATCAGTGAAGGTTCCTCGGACATTTTCATAGCCAAGCTGAGCCCCGACGGCGAATGGCTTTGGGTCAAAGGCGCTGGCGGTATCGATGGAGACCAAGCATACAGCATCACTGTGGCTCCGAACGGTCATTGCTTCGTAGCCGGGGAGTTTTACCAAGAAGCCTTTTTCGGAGATCATTCCATCGAATGCGGCGTCACGAGGGACATGTTCATCGCTGAAACAGATGCAAACGGCAACTGGATCTGGGTGGAAACGGTGGTCGGAGCAAACACGGAGGCGTGTTGGGACTTGGCTGCGGACGCGGGCGGAAATTGTTATTTGGCTGGATACTCTACCAGCGACATGAATTTTGGCTCCAGCCACCTTTTTGGGCAAGGCCACTACTACAGTTTCGTGGCTAAGATCAATGACGGGGTCTGGCGTTGGGGGACACAGGTCGATTCAAATTTGCAGAACGAGGCGAATGGCATTGCCCTGGATGGCGCCGGGAATGTATATGTGACCGGATATTTCAACGGTCTTTCCAATTTTGGTGGGATTCCACTGACTTCCTTCGGATACTGGGATATCTACCTCGCCAAGCTCAGTTCTGCCGGCAATTGGCTCTGGGCGATCCAGGCAGGAGGGTCAGCTTATGATATGGGCTACGGTTTAGCCATTGACTCTGCGGGGAACTTTTATGTCTCCGGATCGATGCAAGGCAGTGTGAATTTCGGTACTAACAGCTATCCCACCGGAGACACGCATGCGATATTGTATGTCGCCAAGGCTGACGGTGACGGAAACTGGCTCTGGGCGAAGCGAGCCTATAGCTTTGCTTCAGTTGGTTTATCTGTGGCTGTCGATGCCCTGGGACGCAGTTTTGTGAGCGGCTACTTTCACGATTATGCAGATTTCGATATCATAAACCTGATCAGTCATGGTTCTGCAGACCTGCTCATAGCCGGACTGGCAGCTGATGCTGTGCCAAACGACGACCCTTGGCTGGACAACGTTCCCCAATATTCGCTCCTTCCCTGTCCCAATCCAGCCAGAACCGGCGAGCCGCTCCGCTTCGAATTTTCGCTACCACGTGGCGAACAGGGCGTCCTGGGGATATACAACCTGCGCGGACAGAAGGTTTTTTCCTGCGCTGTGGATCCCGGTGAAAACGAGTTTTGCCTAAACAGCTGCGCTCTGAAGCCAGGCTTGTATTTCTGCCGCTTGGAGACAACCCGGTCCAGCCTGGTGAAAAAACTGGTTTTGCTACCGTAGCCGCAGGAGCATGAAGCCATTTTCATAGTAAAGCCAGGGGCTAACCGCTAAAAACCAGTTCATTATACCAGGTTTAGAAAATGAGTGGGTCTGAGCTTGTAAAAAAAGAACTTGACAAGGAATAATGAAATGTAATTAATGCAATAGGTCGTATGGCCATACATAGATAGTGTTATACGGGGACGGTAAAATGCCCTCAAACAACCTGAGAAACAATGACTGGGGCTTAATGCCATCATTTGGGACTCAACCGTTACAGGTTTATCAAACAAACCTGAACAACCTCAGCGTCAGCGCAAGATCTGACGTAGGGAGCGTAAAAATGAGATTTGTCTCGCAGCGCTCTGTCGAAAAGTTTCCACAATTTGGGAACAATATCCGGCAACACTTGCCCGCCAGGGAGAAGAGTGTTTCGGATAGCCACTATCCCCAAGCTAAAAATCTCACCTCAACAACAAAGCAGGAGAAAACATGAAACACCTTATCATCACTTCGCTTATGCTGCTCCTCGTCGCTTCCTCGGGAGCTCTAACTTTATCTTACTGGACGGGAACGAGTTCTACAAATTGGCACAATGCCGGCAATTGGACTGCCGGCGTGCCCAACGCTACCACCCAGGCCATGATCCAGACCGTGACAAACGGCCGTTATCCTGTGATCAACACCACGAACGCGGTCTGCCAACGGCTTTCTCTTTTGGCAGATGCCAGCCTGACGGTGGGAACGGCCAATCTCAACATTGAAGAATACGCCCTGATCTGGGGCCAACTGATCATGTCCTCCGCCACGGATCTTAGCACAGGAGGTAACATCGGCTGGCTGGAAGGGGCGACCGTCAGCATCGGAAATTCAAGCGCTGAAATCTACTGCGGCCAATCCATGTATTTTGAACCGGATTCGAACGTCCAATTCAGCCAGGGTTATGTGGAATTCAGCAACTTGACGGGGATCAACGCTTACATAAAAAACAACAGCCCCAATACCATTTTACCCACTGTCAGGTCCCGCAACTCTTCCGGTGGCATCTTTTACATTCACGGCGACAGCACGGAAGATATCGTCTTAAACGGCAATTTCTCGAATTACGAGGGTTGCAGCTTTCGCTGCGAGCACGACAAAAACATGGTCGTAAGAGGCAATTTCAAGGATTACAACACCACGGCCGGTAAGGGCGTCTGGCTTTATAGCGGCACCCTGACCATGGACGGCAATACCCAGTCGATGGGGTTGGTGGATGGCCTGAGTTTCTTGAATAATCTGACCTGCAGCCCGAGCAATGCGCTCAACCTGACCACCGATCTCTTAATGCGGGGAACTCTCACCATCCAGAGCGGCATTTTCAACCCCAATGGCCACGAGATTAGAATCAGGGGCAACTGGGTTAACCTGGCTGGCCCCGCCTCTTTCCTGGAAACAGGCTCGACCGTGACATTTGAGGCGGACTGGGACCAGTATTGCAATTACGACGAGGATTTCAACAACCTGGTGGTTAACAAGAACACAAGTTATTTCATCGTCAACCAAAACGTCGCCGATGTCACCTGCACCACCTACGAGTGGATCGATGGCGGGGTCAAGGTTATACTGGGCTCGTTCTCAGCGGGTTCCCTGGTCAACAACCGCATCGCCGGAGAGTGGATTCAGACTGGCGGGTCCATAAATCTCACCAATACAGGTGCTTTAAGGTATGTTGACCTGGCTGGTTCGCTCACCCTAAGCGGAGGGGTTTTCAATGTTTACGGAGGTTATGACCTATCCTGGTGGCCATATTCGTCCGGAGCTTCGCTCACCATGAGCGGTGGCACCCTCGATTTCAAAGACCAGGGAGTGAAAGTCCAGGTTTCCGGCCATCCCTTCACCGCCAACCTCACCGGAGGTACCATCCGCGTGGCTGGGAGCTTCGTTATAGAGCGCGCCGGGTTCAATCCGTCCGGGGGCGTGGTGGTCCTCGCCGGTAGCACGGATTGCAGTGTCAGCCATGTGGCGGGCTCCAGCTTCTACGCGCTGGATATCAACAAATACAGCGAAAGCAAGGAAAGTGAAGCACCCACAAGCGAGACAGACAGAGCCGGAAACACCCGCGATCTGACCCGGGCGCGGACGGTTACCGCCACTTCCAATCTGGATATCAACAGTAGTTTCTTTCTGCGCTCCGGCTATTTCACCGCGCCCGCCCAAATGAATGTGCGCAGAAATTGGTACCATTATACTGACTACGATTCCTTCAACGAAGGCAGCGGCAAAGTGATCTTCGACGGCAATGCAGACAGCAGTGTCACCGGAGAGGAAGAATTCAACGCTTTGGAACTGGCGAAAGGTGCCTCTCCCTACAAACTCATCGTGCCCAACTCTGGCGAAGCAGTCTGCGATTCCTACGACTGGACTCAGGGCACCCTGTCGGTTTCGGGAGGCCTGTTTTACGCCCTGGATATGGAGGATACAGTGATCCAGGGATCGGTGGAGCTCTCATCTGGCAGCATAATCCTGGTCCAGGATACTACGCATCCTCTGCATCTCAGGGGCTTCCTGAATATCAGCGGCGGCGAACTGCACATCTGGGGAGGCACTGCAGATATGGGGACAGCCATGCCCAGCGGAGGAAACGCCGGCCTCACCATGTCTGGCGGCCTCTTCCACCGCCACGGCTCCGGAATCGGCCTCTACAGCGGCACCTTCACCCTCAATCTGAACATCACCGGCGGAATCATCCGGACCGATGGTAATTTTTATTGCGAACGCAGCGACTTCACCCCTGGCGGCGGAGAGCTGAACCTCACCGGATCTACAAATTCCTATCTGACCTTATTGGACGGAAGCCTGTATGGGTTGAGGATAAACAAAGATTCAGGCGCTTCCGTTACCCTGATGTCAAATCTGGCACTCGGCGGAGTGCTGACCGTGGAGGCTGGCACCCTGCACTTCAACGCCAAACAGATCCATACAGCCGGAAACGTGGTGGTGCACGGCACTCTGCATCTGAGCCAGGCTGCCGTGCTTTACATGAACAACACGCGCTATCTGAACATCGAATCCGGTGGACGGCTGGAAGCCATAGGCAGTTCTGATTATCCGGCGGCAATAAACACTGATGCTGGCTTCTTTTATCTGAACGTCGGCAGCGGGGCCACCATCTCGGCCAGCTATTGCATCTTTGCCGAGATGTCCCAATACGGGATTAATGTGCGGCCGGGGGCCACCATCGATCCCGAACATTCCTTCGATTACTGCCAGTTTATCTGGGGTGTTGAGGGCGGGGTACTTCTTACGATCGACAATTCCGATTATGTTGGCATCATCAGCCCACAATTTCTGACCAACGCCGGCGGGGGTGCCTCCAACGTGAGAAAGACAGTTGACGAGGGGATTGTGAATATTGTTAATGCCATCGGAGGGTTCAGCGGAGAAGCATACGACAACGATGTCCACAATCGCGTCTTGTGGAACACCGGAAACACCCAGCCAGACCTGCAGATCATCGCGACTGAATGGGTCCCGGACAGTCCGGACGCTTATCTGGGCGATTGGCTTACCCTGAAGGTGACCTTGGTGAACAACAGCACGCAGCCGCTCGAACAGCTGTTCTACGTCGATCTCTACCATGACCGGGAAACAGAACCGCTACTTTATCTCTTGGGGGAACAAACCATCGATTTTACTTTTCTACCAGCCGGTTTACCGGTGGATGTTTACTTCCCGTATGTGTCCAATTATGGTTCGGCCGGCCCTTGGAATTCCTGGCTGCAGATAGATCCGGATGGATTTGTAACTGAATCCAGCGAAAATAACAACGTTTTCGGCCCCTTCGACATCACTTGGCTGGATTTGCCTGTCCCTGAGCCAGTAACCACCTATCTCGCCACACCGGATGACGTCCTGCTCTCCTGGACCTATCCGATCAGTGTGGACCATTTCAATGTCTATTCAGACACCGATCCCTATGGCACTTTTACCACCTTGGCTGGATATTCCCTAACCAATTCGTTCACTGACACCGCCCCTGTTGCGCGCAAATTCTACCGCGTCAGGGCGGTCCGCCTGCAACCAGGCAAAACGGAGGATAATCCACCTCGATTCCGAGATTAAAACCTTCTAAATACCTCGTTTCTGAAGTCCCGCTGTCTTTCCGCGGGACTTCTGCTTTTCAGTCCGCTCCCGCGATCAATACGGTATCAATACGGAATCAATACGGAGTTTTTCCGTATTGATTCCGTATTGATACCGTATTGATAACGGGGGCGAAAGGTGGAGTTTCCTGATTTGAGTTTGGAGTTTCCTGATTTGAGTTGACACTTCTCATTTTAGCGGTTTTCTGGGTTTGTAAAGTTTAATCTTCTTTACCTTGACTGACAATGACTTGGAGTAGGTTCTTGCCACCCATCCGGATAAGCGGCAAGATCCTACTGTAGTGAGTTACAATCATATTCAAAGTATCCCTTGACAATAATATGGCCTGGTATATCCTTGGATGCACATCTTAGGGGTTTGGATAACAAATCAATTAGATTATAGAGTGTTAGATGCGAAGCAATGCTTTTCATAGCAGGGCTTCAAAAAAGCAAAACAATGAGTTGGGATTTACACCAAAAATGAGATTGTTCAATAAGAAGGGATTAATTTCCAATATCTTAGGCTCTTAAAGGTGTAAAAAAGTGGGCGAAGCTTCTCAATTTTAGCTTTTATCAAGAATTGACCGGAAAATTTCCGCTAAAGTCCCAGCGGGACGACATTTCAGATAGAAAACAACACCCAGATGCAGCCTGAGTCCCAGCGGGACGTCATTTCAGATAGAAAACAACACCCAGATGCAGCCTGAGTCCCAGCGGGACGGTATATTTACTAGACAT
>CAXYWN010000003.1:0-26942 GCA_964292625.1 uncultured bacterium | reverse complement strand
GAAAAGCATGTTCCTTCGAATCTGCCAAACCTCCGCTCAAGAGCAGGCGGGAGGTGAGTTCGGCGGTGAGTATTTTGGTGTCACGCAGGGGATTCCCTTTCAGAAATTCGATGGCCTCGATCATCTCCAGAGCGTTGCCCACAGCCAGTCCGAGAGGCGAATTCATATTGGAAAACACCACCTGGACTTTTTGTCCGAAGCTGGCGCCGGTGGAAACCAGCAGATTTGCCAGTTCGCGGGCTTTGTCCAGGTTAGGCATGAAGGCGCCGCTGCCGATCTTGAGGTCGATCACCAAGTGTTTGGCGCCCTCGGCGATCTTTTTGCTCATCACGCTGGCGCAGATGAGGCCGGGGCTCTCAACCGTGGCGGTGACGTCGCGCAGGGCGTAAATCCGTTTGTCCGCCGGAACCAGTTCCTCGGATTGGCCCACCAGGGCGAAACCGTGTTTCATTACGAGGGCCTTGAACTCTGCGGTTCCATATTGGGTGCGGAATCCGGGGATGGATTCCAGCTTGTCGAGGGTTCCGCCGGTATGGCCGAGGCCGCGTCCGGAGATCATTGGCACCCAGAGTCCCAAAGAGGCTGCGATGGGGGCGAGCATCAGGCTGATTTTGTCGCCGACGCCGCCGGTTGAGTGTTTATCTGCCACGATCATATCCGGGGGAAAATCCAGCCTGCTGCCGCTGTCAATGTAGCTTTGGGTGAGGCTGGCAATCTCATCCGGACTCAGACCTTTGAAAAAGATTGCCATCAGCAGGGCACTCATCTGATATTCGGGGATGGAGCCCTCCAAAAAACCTGCGATAAACGCAGATATCTCTTCGGGGGGCAAAGCTTTACCCTCGCGCTTGGCGAGGATCAGTTCCACGGGGTTGAGTTTTGACATAAGATATTTCCTTTATTAAGTGGAGACAAGTCTTTCGCGGATATAGCCGCTGAAGATATCCATCACCCAGACCACGATGGCGATCAGCCACATGATGAGGCCCACATTTCGCCAGGCCAGCATCTGCTGCTGCTGGTTGAGGGCGAGTCCGATCCCGCCGCCGCCCACGAAACCTACGATGGTGGCCATGCGGACATTGATGTCCCAGCGGTAAATGGTGAAAGCCAGATAGGGAGCCAGAATCTGCGGCGTGACGGCATAGCGCCAAACTTGCAGGGTGGAGGCGCCGGTGGCCTTGATCGCTTCCAGGGGGCCCGGATCGATGTTTTCTATCTGCTCTGAATAGAGCTTCACCAGTGCGGCGATGGAGTGTATCCACAGCGCCAGCATCCCGGCAAAGGGACCGATGCCCACCCAGACGCAGAAGATGATTGCCCAAACAATTGCCTCGATGGAGCGAAAGATGGTGGAGATGGTGCGGATCAGAATGTAGGCAATCTTGCCCGGCAGGGATCCATACATCAGGTTTTTGGCCGCAAAAAAGCTGAGCAAGAATGCAAAAGGAATGGCGAAAACCGTGGCCAGCAAAGCCAGGTAGATCGTTTCCATAAGCGCGGCAAGCATCGGCATCAACTGCTTGAAATTTGGGTTGAAAATCCCTTTCATGATGTTCTGGGCGTTGCCCGCCTGGGTCAGAAAAGCCAGAGGCTTCACCTCCACAATCACCCAGCCGACCACAAAACTTATCAGGATCAGCAAAGCGGTTTCCAGCTTCCAGAGTGCAAACCTGGATTGGGTATCAGGAGTGACTATTTTGCGTCCCAGGCTTCCTTTAAAGGCACCCAGCGCCAAACCCACAGCCAGAGGCGGGGCCAAAATCAACCAGGCCGGAGCGGGAGTGGAGTGTGCGCCCAACCGGAAAAACAGCCAGGCCAGGCAACCCAGGATGTAGAGCCAGAGCAGATATTCAATCAAGCTTGCTTTGAGATACTTCATGAGGTGTAAGCTGAAAAAGCGGCTGTAAAAGTCAAGCAGTTTTTGTGCGGCAAGCCATTTTGCGACCAAGAAAATTATTGACACAATGTTCAGCCTCTCCAATTGTGCCCGCTTAGTCATTTCAAAAAAGGAGAACTTGGTGGAAGAAAGCCATCCCAACCGGGAAAAACATGCGGCAAACAAGCACAGGTTGCTGATTTCGAAAGGGGCAGTCTTGATGATTGGCTTTGTCCTGATCGGCTATCATTTGAGAGCCGTCAATACCGCGCCACCCACCAGACTTGACGCTCCCACGTCATTTGAGGAAAGTCAGCGGGAAGAATCCGTTTCCCCCTCCACTGGCGAACTATCACCGAACTTACCAGACTCTGTCAGATCTGTCCAGGGACGGGAAATCAAGGTTCATCGTTACGCCGGCAGAACCGCGGAGAAAATCATCATCGTCGGCGGGATTCACGGCAATGAACCTGAAAGTGTGATTTTCGCGCAGGCTCTGGTGGATCATCTGAACGCCATGGAACCGGGATTCCTGACCAAAAACCTGATCGTGGTGCCTCTTTTAAACCCGGATGCTTATGCCGCGGGAACGCGCCGAAATTCCCATGGGGTGGATATAAACCGCAATTTCGCCACGCTGGATTTCCAGGTGGGCGATCCCGACCATAAATACTACGGCGGAGAGACAGCCGGCTCGGAGCCTGAAACGAGATTCATACTGAACCTGATGGAGGCGGAAAAACCGGACTTGGTGATGATGCTGCATACGCCCTACAACTTCATCAACAGCGATGGAGGCTCTCTGGGTCTGGGTCCCAAACTGGCCCAGGAACTGGGTTTGGAATACCATGAGGCGATGGATTATCCCACCCCCGGCTCCATCGGCACCTATTTTGGCAAGGAACGCCAGATTCCTGTGATTACCGTGGAATTGCCCTCGGAACCTGATGTCTGGAAGCGCTTTGGAAAAAAGCTGCTCCAAACGCTGATGGAGTGAGTCCGCACACTTGGCATGAGGCTGGCTGAGGGCATCTGTAAACTAAAGATCCGCATGGCAGCTAAAATATTCAAATAGCCAGAAAGCTATTTTTGACAGAGTCTTATGCCACTGAGATAAAAAAGCTTGCCAAGATTACGGGTGCAACCAAACTTGTAAATTATTAGAAATTAGACAAGGAGATATAACAATGAAACGCACAATCATGCTCAGCAAGCGTCTGGCACTGGCCCTTATACTGGCCCTGTTGGCCGGACTGCTGGTCGCTCAGCCTATGTTTAAATTTAACGTCAACGACTTGGAAGCAACGAATCGGGTGGGAACCTGGCTGTTTGATTTTGACAGTCCCACCTTCTTTACCCATGATGGAAACTGGTTCACTTTCGGTCCCTATCCAACTAACCAGGCTTTCCTGCACTATAATGCAGAAACCACTGTCCTCATGGCAAACCCCACCAACGAAGGGGGCAGCACCGTCATCTATTGCACCGAAGTAAATACCCCCATCACGACCAACCCGTATTTGATTGGGTTAAGCTTCTCGCCTTTCGGACTTGCCGCACTGGAACAGGTTAACTTGGTCAATCCCGGTGCTGATCCTAAAATACATGGTGAATCCGGAGATATCCGCACTTATTCAAACTCCGATGGATATATCACTTACAACGGAGATAACGTTCTGTATATTACGGATATGGAGTTTGAGATTACCACGCCCTATCCCACCGGAGCTGAAATCCGGGCATTCATCAACACCCTGCCAATCGTTCTGCCCATGTCTTGGGGAGAAAACGAAAATATCGGCCCTGGCTTATTCAACGCACAGCAGGGACATGGCACTGGAACGGTGGATATTTCCCTCAGTGATCCCGCCTGGGCCGCGCTGTTTGCCACTTCCAACTACCGGGTCAAGATCGATATGGTGGACGTCCTCTCCAGGACAACCCTCAATTCAACCTACCATGATTTCCAAATGGTGATATCTGCCGATCCCGAACCCAACGTGCCGATTGTGATGAGCAGCTTTACCGCCGGACTCAACTCCGAAAACCTGGCCATCCTGAACTGGACCACCGCCTCCGAAAGCGACCTGGTCGGGTTTAGAGTGATGGGTTCCACCACCGCAGACATGAGCTCAGCGATCAACCTCACCCCCGTGCTGATCCCGGCTCAGAACTGCAGTTGCGGCGCCACATATTCCTTCACCGCATGGGAATTCGACAGCCCCGGCACCTACTATTTCTGGCTGGAAAGCATGGATATGAGCGGAGCCAGCGACTTCTTCGGCCCTGTTTCCGCCACCATCAGCGAAACCGAGACTCCCGCTCTGCCCATCCGCAGTACCCTGGGCAACGTCTATCCCAATCCCTTCCTGAGCGGATCCCAGGCCAGTATCCCGGTGGAGATCAAAGCTGGCGACAGCGGCGACCTCAGTATCTATAACCTCGCCGGACAGCGGGTGGCCTCTTTTGGCGTCAATCCGGGCTATCACACCCTCTCCTGGAACGGTCTCGACCGCCAGGGCAAAGCCTGTGCCTCCGGAATCTATTTCTATCGGCTCAGCACTCCCGAACACAAGGAAACCCGCAAACTCATCCTCCTCAAGTAAGGGGCTGCGGCCCTCAAGATATGTCAAAACCCGGTTTCAGGCCGGGTTTTGTTTTGCCCTGCTCATGGTTTCCCAGCTGCATTAAGCAACGCCCCGGTCAATAAATCCTTGACGGGGAAGGCGGGCTGTGATTTTGAGTTAAGGTTACTTGATTATCACGGCTTTACGTGCCGAAAATGAGTTTTTTTAAGGAATAACGATGGAAATCAGCAAAAGTTACGAAGCAGCCCACATAGAAAAGAAATGGTATCAGTATTGGACGGATAAGGGGTTTTTCAAGCCTGGCGGAGATGCCTCCAAAAAGCCCTTTACAGTCCTGATCCCGCCGCCCAACGTGACCGGCATACTGCATATCGGCCACGTGCTCAACAACACCCTGCAGGACGTTGTTGTCCGCTATCACAGAATGTTGGGCGAGCCCACGCTCTGGCTGCCGGGCGTCGATCATGCCGGCATCGCCACCCAGAATATGGTGGAAAAGCAACTGGCCAAAGAGGGCAAAACCCGCCACTCCGTCGGCCGCGAAAAGCTGGTGGAACTCATCTGGGCCTGGAAGCATGAAAAAGGCGACCGCATCATAGACCAGCTCAAGCTGTTGGGCGCTTCCTGCGACTGGGACAGGCTCCGCTTCACCATGGACGACATGCTGTCCCGCGCCGTGAAAGAGGTATTCATCCGCCTCTATGAAGACGGCCTGATCTACAAAGGAAAATACATCATCAACTGGTGTCCCCGCTGCGTGACGGCCCTGGCCAACGACGAGGTGGAACATGAGGACGAGAGCGGAAACCTTTGGTATATCCGCTATCCATTTGCCGATGGCAGCGGCCATCTGGTGGTGGCCACCACGCGTCCGGAAACCATGCTCGGCGACACCGCTGTGGCCGTGAATCCCAAGGATGAAAGGTTCCAAAACTTGATCGGCAAAGAGGTGAAACTGCCTCTCACGAACCGGGCCATCCCCGTGATTCCCGACGAATATGTCGATCTCGAATTTGGCACCGGCTGTGTGAAGGTGACTCCCGCCCACGATCCCAACGACTTTGAGATCGGCCGCCGCCACGACCTGCCCCAGCTTCTGGTGATGGACGAGCATGGCATCATGAATGCCGATTCCGGAGCCGATTTTGAGGGCATGGAACGTTACGCCTGCCGGGAAAAGGTGGTGCAGCTGCTCACCGAACAGGGCCTTTTGGAAAAGACCGAAAAGCACGAACACGCCGTCGGACACTGCTATCGCTGCCACACCGTGATCGAGCCTTACCTTTCCGACCAGTGGTTCGTGAAGATGAAACCCCTGGCCGGACGCGCCATCGAGGTGGTGGAAAAGGGCGAGGTCCGCTTCCAGCCTGAACGCTGGACCAAAGTTTATATGCACTGGATGAACAACATCCGCGACTGGTGCATCTCACGCCAGATCTGGTGGGGCCATCGCATCCCTGCCTATTACTGCGATTCATGCGGCAAAATGGTCGTCGCCATCGATCTGCCGACCTGTTGCCCCGATTGCGGGCACGCCAGTTTCCGCCAGGACGAAGATGTCCTGGACACCTGGTTTTCCAGCTGGCTCTGGCCTTTTTCCACCCTCGGTTGGCCGGATGAAACCGATGACCTGAAGCGCTTTCTACCCACCCAGGTGCTGATCACCGCCCCGGAAATCATCTATCTCTGGGTGGCCCGGATGATTATGAGCACCCTGCATTTCAAGGATGTGATACCCTTCGACACGGTTCTGCTCCACGGCACCGTTCGCGATGATCAAGGCCGCAAAATGAGCAAATCCCTGGGTAATTCGCCCGACCCCATCGATGTCATCGCCAAAGTCGGCGCCGACGCCCTGCGCTTTTCCATGGTCTTCGGCACTCCCAAGGGCGCGGATGTGGTTTACGCTGAATCCATCTTGGAAACCGGACGCAACTTTGCCAACAAGATCTGGAACGCCTACCGCTTCATTATGATGAACCTGTCCGAAGGCGCCGAACTCCCTGCTAAAGAGGATTTACGCCTCGAACTGGCCGACCGCTGGATCTATTCCCGGCTGAACGAAACCGCCCGCGAAACCGCCGGACACTATCAGAATCTGCGGCTCAACGACGCCGCGCAGTGCGTCTTCCAGTTCATCTGGGACGAATTCTGCTCCTGGTATATCGAGCTTTCCAAAGACCGCCTTGCCTCCGAAGATCCGGCCTCGCGGGGAACCGCCCTCTACATCCTTCTGGACGTGATGCAGGCGGCCATGCGGCTGCTCCATCCCATCATGCCCTTCATCACCGAGGAGATCTGGCAAAGCGTCAAAAGCGTTTTTCCCATGCCGGAGGAAGCCCTGATCGTGGCCGCTTTCCCGCTCTGCGACGAGGCTCGGGTCGATCCCGCCATCGCCGACGACATGGCCTTCATGCAGGAAGCGATTTCCGCCGTCCGCAATCTGCGCAAACAGCTCAACCTCAATCCCGGCGCTAGGATAAACCTCGCCATCCGCGTTGCCAACAACTCTCAAAAAGAGCTGTTCGCCCGCTACTCTGCCTATTTCGCTAAACTCGCCAAAGTGGATAATCTGGATGTGGCAATCGATCTTGCCAAGCCGCCGGCCTCCATCGCCGCCGTGGTGCGCAACATCGAGATATTCCTCCCTCTCAGAGGGCTCATCGACCTCGAGGCCGAACAAGCCCGCCTGGGCAAACAGATCGAAAAACTGGAAAAAGAACTCGCCGGCGTCAGCGCCAAACTCAAGAACCAAAACTTCCTCGCCAACGCCAAAGCCAGCGTGGTGGAAAACGAGCGCCAGCGCTTTGCCGAGGTCAGCACAAAACTGTCCTTGACAAAAGAGCTGCTCACGGATTTGAAGTAACCAATCCTTTCCTCAGCCGGCCTCTCCAAACGGCCGGCCCTGGCGGTTCACTGGGCCGCGCAAAACGATAGAGAGTGGGGCTATAGCTCAGTTGGGAGAGCGGAACGTTCGCAATGTTCAGGCCAGGGGTTCGAGTCCCCTTAGCTCCACCACTTCTCTTAAACGCCTGATTTCATAAAAACTTGCGCCCCTTGAACCTGCTCCAGGATTCAAATTAAAGCCTTCCCACACCTGCTTTGCTCCATAAATATCTTGACCTATTTGGTCAGTTGGCAAAATAGACACCAAGCTACTAAACAAAGGGAGTCACCCCATGATGGGAAAAAGCAAATATGAATATATGGCCACCGTGATGAAGGCTTTGGGGCACCCCAGCCGCTTGTTCATCGTGGATGAGCTCAGGGATGCAGAGCGCTGTGTCTGCGAATTGCAGGAGAAGATCAAGTCAGATATGTCCACCGTCTCCAGGCATCTTGCCGTGCTTAGAAATGCCGGGATCGTTGCCAGCCGCAAGGAGAACAATATGGTATTTTACCGTTTGGCCTACCCCTGTGTTTTGAGTATTTTCGACTGCGTTCTGGAGCTCAAATATGGTCAGCAATCTGATCAGGAAGGAGCGAACGAAGATGAGTGAGAAATTGAAAGAACTCAAGATCCTCTTGATGATGCTGCTTGTTTTCGCCGCCGCCTATTTCATCCCGTTTGAAGCAATCCGCTTTCAAAACGGCATCCGGGAAGCGTTTTTTATGCTGCAGGAATATGCCAGGCTGCATGTCCTTCTTTGCCTTGTTCCCGCCTTATTTATCGCTGGCGCGGTGAGTGTCTTTGTGAGCCAGGACTCCGTGATGCGGTTTTTGGGCGGCAAAGCCAAACAGTGGCTTGCGTATGCGGTGGCCTCAATCTCCGGAGCCATTTTGGCGGTATGCTCCTGCACCATCCTGCCGCTCTTTGGCGGGATTTACAAAAGAGGCGCGGGTCTGGGACCCGCCATTGCCTTTCTGTATTCGGGACCAGCCATCAATATCCTCGCCATCATAATGACAGCCAGGATCCTAGGCCTGCAGATGGGAATTGCCAGAACCGTGGGAGCGGTGATCGGCAGCATCCTCATCGGCTTTATCATGCACACCATCTTCAAGAAGGAAGAGCAAGCCAGGCAGGCTGGCCTAAACCTCTTCTCGGCTGAGGCGGAGCGTCCTCTCTGGCAAACGCTTATCCATTTTGGCCTGATGATTTTGATCCTGATCGTGCTCAATTGGGCCAAACCAAATAGCGCCACTCAGGCCCCTTTCATGAACTGGATGTATCAAAACAAGTGGCTGAGCACCTCAGTTATTGCCTTCCTGTTTGGCCTGTCCCTGCACCTTTTTTACGGCTTCAAGCTCTGGAAAGTGATGCTCACCGCTCTGCTGGTGGGCGGAGTGGGATTATTGTTCAGCTCTCAGCCTCTGATTGCCTTTGTGACCGCTGTGGCTCTTTTCAGCCTCTGGCTCAGCCTGGAGAAAGGAGAACTGCGGGAATGGCTGGGCTCCACCTGGGATTTTGCCAAACTGATCATACCGCTTTTGTTTGTGGGCGTGATGATCGCGGGAGCGCTGTTGGGAAGGCCTGGCCAGGAAGGCTGGATTCCCTCGGAATGGGTGGCTGCCGCGGTGGGAGGCAACTCTCTGCTGGCCAATTTCTTTGCCTCCATTGCCGGAGCCTTCATGTATTTTGCCACTCTCACGGAAGTGCCGATTCTGCAAGGCCTCCTGGGCAGCGGAATGGGCAAAGGACCCGCTCTGGCTCTGCTCTTGTCCGGTCCGGCTCTATCTTTGCCGAGTATGCTGGTGATCAACACCGTTCTGGGTTTCAAGAAAACGGCTGTTTTTGTGGCCCTGGTGGTGGTTTTCTCCACTTTCACGGGTTATCTTTTCGGAGTGTTCTTTTGATTGGGAGCAAAATTCCCAGAAACGCTACGCTCAGCAAACGCTTGTCTGATATATTTGAGTACCATTAAGGAGAGATTGAATGACAGTAAAGATTCTCGGAACAGGCTGCCCCAAGTGCAAGAAACTGGAAGCCGCAGCCCGCCAGGCGATCGACGAAACCGGAGTGAACGCCACCCTGGAAAAATTGACGGATTTGGATCAAATCATGGATTATGGCATCATGATCACCCCAGCCCTCGTGATCGATGAAAAGGTGGTTTCCTCCGGGAAACTGCTCAGCGTCTCAGATATCAAGGCTCTGCTCCTGAAAGGAGAGTGAAAACCCTCTGATAGAAGGGTGTTGATTCTCGCTCACTTGCTGCGCTCGCCCGGAAGCGGGGCAAACAACACCCAAAAGCCAGAAACGGCCGCTGGGCCTGGGCTGCCTCCGGTAAGAGGAGGTCGAAGTAACCAGGGCAAAGCTTTAATCCAGTTGGATCCGGTTGGCGGCGGATATGTGGGAGATGTCACGAACTGGGAGGATATTCCCACCCATCATCCTTTTTGTGCAGCGAAGGCCCATTAGCAGGCCTTCGCCTCACAACTCTAACTTCGCTTAACTATTTTCGCGCATCCACAGATCATTTTGCCATGGGTGGCTTGCTGCGTATTGCTCCGCTCACCGCGATGATCTTGAAGAACAGGCGGTCAACGCTTTCCGTCAATCCATCCAGAACGATCTGCGAGGATTCCACCGTGGCCAGCAGGGTCTCGTTGCTGCATTCGAAATAAGGCTGGTCTGCAATATGAACCTCATAGTAACTGATCCCGATCGGATTGCCCTGAATATCCTGGGTCACATCATCCCAATCAACCGTCACTTGGATACCCTGGATTGTGACAGACATATTCTGCGGCGTTTGGGGTAGCGCCGAAGAGGTGGTCATTCCTGTGATAACTGTAGTGTATTGCGTAATCCAGCCTGCTTCGTCAGTGGCTTGCAGCAGGAAATAGTAGCGGATGGAGGGAATCAAGCCCGTAACCGTTGTCGTCACTAAATCCGACCCGGCGTATTGCAGGGCGGGATCGTCTTCTTGATCCCAAAGCATATCGTCAGAACTGACATCTGGCGAAGTGGAATAATAAATCCGGTAACCGGAGAAGTATTGGTCTGATGATGCTGACCAGGTGAGTTGGATGGAATTGTCCCAGACCTGCTCGATGAAGAAATTGTCAATCTCGGAAGGAGGGGTGGCATCTGCGCGGACTATCCAGTCGTCAGCAATACCTTCCATCCCCTGACTGCCACTGTAAGCCATGTTGCCAAATAGATCAGCCACCCTGACCTCCCAAGCGTAGATCCCGTCGGCGTTCAGAGTGACAGTAAAGCTAATCATTTCGCTTTCCCTGCTTATGCCATTTCCGGTTTTCCTGGTGTTAATGTTAGTCCACGTTTCATCGCCATCATAGTTGCCATTGCCATTATAATCCACACGATAGGCGAGGGTGGAATAATCAAGGGTTGAATCATCAGTAACTGTGCATCCTAAAACAACACTGTGAGATTGCGCCCAAAGCGGTTCAGGCTGATTGACCGGGATCGGGTCGCTTATAATCGGAGCGGAAGAATCAAAGAAAAAAGTAACCGCTTCCGACAGTTCAGAATGATTGCCGCTCAGGTCAACAGCCCGGATTGCCACCCAGTAATTACCGGTGACCAGCGGGCTTAAAGTTGTGGCGCTGGTATTGACGTTATTGAGCAGCGGATCGTCGGATATTGTCCAAAGCTGATCGGCGGTCGTTACCTCGTCGTCAGTGGAAATATAGAGTTCATAGCGGTCAAAATACTGATCTGAACTGGGATTCCAAGCCAGAGTAGCGGAACTTGAGGTCAAGGCTTGCAGCATAAATCCCGTTACCGCGGCAGGAGGATCTGTGTCTCGTACCAAGGCGAAGATTTGGAAATCGTCAACTATCCAGTGATTTGCCTGTCCTGAATTGACGCTAGCATTGTAATAAGTCCAGCGAAAACGAACTGAGGGCTTACCCGTCAGAACTGGCAGATCGAATTTTTTATTTCCGCTGAAAGTTGAATTATACGACGCGATTGGGACGTAGGTAAGATTGTTCAAGCTATAGGCAAAGGTGCCTGTGCTGCTGCCATAGGGTAGAAAATCGGTGTCGAAAGAGACCTGGATATCCTTATAAGTGCTCATGTCATATTCCCTGGATACCAGACGCTCATTGACCGTGCCACCCGTAGTAGCCATGGTTTTCATCCCGTAATCAAGCCCCCCTTCCAGGTATGGTTGCCAAGGATAGCTGGTCGTCCCACTATGGCTTTGAGTCCAGTCACTGGGTAAGGCACCGGCATGGTTGAAATTCTCCAGAATCTTGCTGGTCTGTAGAACCGTCACTTTCACAATCTGCTCAGCATACTGCCCATAGGGATCTGTTGCCCGAATGGTGATATATTCCTGTCCATGCCAATCTGTCTCAGGCGTCAGGACTATTGTCCTATCAGGATTCAATTCCCAGCTTAGATAAGTATTATTAAGTATGGAATAGGTTAGAGTAGTTTCACTATAGAAAATATTCTCTATTGAAGGAATGATTAAAATATTATTCATCTTCACTATACCATTATCAATGTGTCCAATCTTAATCGGAGCTGCATAGTGTTTGATTATGGTATTGGAAAAAGTGGGTATAGAAGCGACTCTGCTCCCGTAAACGGCTTTTACTGCCCATTTGTAAGTGCCTCCTGGTAGTGGTCCCCATCCTTCATCCTGCCAGTTCCTAGCGGTGATTACTTCTGAGGTTAGTGGGACCCAAGCGGATTCGTTGTTTTCTTGGCCTTGTAAAAGACGCCAAATATCGAATCCGGTGAGAAAACGTTGAGGATCACGCACGATGTTTTTAGTATGCAAAGCCAGGGGTGCTTTGGCATAGGAAATAGTCTGGTGTTCAGGAATCGGCATCAGGGTGATTTCTTTCATCGCTGCACCATCTGCCACGAAGGTCTTGATTGACCAGTTGTAGGTCAGGGACGCATTCAGGGTGGTGAGAGTGGTCCACTCGCCTTCGAAATACATCATATTTCCTTTGCCTTCCACCACGGGGCCATTGTCGCAACCAGCAGGGTGGTCACCTTGGGTGTCCACTTCAAATCCTACATACAGGTCGCCAATGGCCGGCACTGGGACAGGGTTGTCTAAAACTACGAGGTTCCAATCATTTTCAATAAAGTTGGCTACGACCTGGGAAGAAACCAAGTTTCCAGCACTCGTTGATGATCCACCAGTCCACACTTTGACAGTATAAACGCAATTAAGGTAATTGGGTACAAACTTGATTTTGGTTATCAAGCCTCCCGCTATGCTAGCAAGATCTGTCTGAGTATATCGGTGGGCAACATCAAAGATCACGGGAGAGTTGGTACCAACACCATTGCCCAACACATCCTGACACCAAGTGATCCATCCACCGCCATCTGTACCTGGCGGCATCCAGGTCAGGTTCACGTTGTTGCCAGAAAGGATAGCCTGAACCGCAACGGGCGGGAGGTTCAACTCGTTAATGGTTATATCCTCCATATTTAAAAAGGAGGGTCCAACCACAATCTGTCCAATGGCATCCTGATAACAAATAAAACTAGCAGTGTAATCGTAAATCTGGTTTGCAAAGACATCGTTAATAGTGAAATGTCCATTGTTGTTGGTCATGGCGCTGTAGGATTCAAAACCGCTGAGGGAGATAGTCGCACCAGCCAGGCCGACTGTGGGTTGGTCGTTGCCGACGATGCGGCCGGAGACTGTCACTTGGGGCAGCATGGCCAGCACTAAGTTGGTAGTCACAGTCTGGTTCTCCACTACTGTCACATTGTTGGTGGCAACATTGAAACCATGTTTGGTAGCGGAAATTTGTCGCACGCCCTCGGCAGCATAGGGGAAGACATAGGTTCCTGTGGCTGAGGTAGTGGTAGTAATAAGTGTACCGGCAAGAGTTACAGTAGCGCCAGGCAGAGGGCTTCCGCCGCTGGTCACGTTGCCGCTAATCGAACCGAAGCCAGCCGTGATGAATTTAAAAGTAGTTTTAGGAAACATCTTATTGCCAGTAGTTTCCATAGGCGGTGCTGCCGGATCATAGAGAGACCCATCAGAAGAAACATTCAGCGTGCGGTTAGCAACTGTACCAACCTGAGTCACGAATCTATCAGATGAGGAGTAGTGTTGAGTATCCATAGGACGCTGCACCATCACCACGAGGTTTCCCCCACCGTAGGAATATGGGGTACTCAGGTGGATCAGGATGTTGTTTGATCCGCTGGGATAATCAACCGTGCCATTAAACACCTGGGTAAGTTGGGTGGAAGGAATCCATCCATTTGACAGGTCGGTCTGGTTGGTCTCGCCAATCCAGATATTAGTAGGCTTATTCTGCAGGTTAGTTTGGAAGGTATTATACAACTGGATATCCGTCAGCAGTCCGCCAATGTTCAATTCGCTGGCAAGATAGACAGTCTGGAACAGAGAATTTTTCCAGTAGAAATTTATCGGCATGTTACCTGTGGAACCGCCTGCTCCAACCGTTACAGCAGCGGTGCCAGCAGCTTGGACTTCGATGGGAAAGTTTGTAGTCTTGTCGTTTTGGGGGATCCGGTCGTCAGACAGTACAACCTTACCATAGACAAAACTTTGGCCTGCGACTAAGGGAATCCAGGTGAGATCGAAGGTTATTACCTGCTGGGGAGCAATAGCAGTGCCTGGGATGGAAACCAGTTCAACATTTTCAGCGTTCATCAGTTTCACAGTGTAGGTCGATTCGTTATTCGCACCGTTGTTTTTAATTGTGATGCTGTAGATAGCGGGAGTCCCCACGGGGGGTGTGTAACTTCCGACAATGCTTTGCGCGCTGAGATCATGGGCCAGGTCGACCGCGCTGATAATAGCTGCCCAGCCATCATATTGCCCAGAGCCATCGGAGGTAAAGACAAAGGTCAAGGAGTTTGAGCCGATAATTTCTGCCGGCATGTTGGCGCCGGTATAGCCTGCAGCGGGACCGATCTGCTGGGCAGAGTTATTTGGGCCATTATAAATCTTTAGAAAATCCCAGTTCGTTTCGAGACTAAACTCGGCAAATAAGACATAAATTCTAGAGGTGGGGTTGGTGGCAGAGAATGTGAAGGTGTAATTCTCTGAGTTCTGATATTGGCCGCTAGGACCACCTGAATCGTAGAATGGGGAAGTCATTCCGTCCATGATAGACTTGTGTCCGTTGGTAATGAGCACACCAGGAGTAAAGCGCAAAAAAAGTCCATTGGGAGGATAGACGGTCGAGCTAATCCAACAAGAGGCATTATTCAATGTGCCTGCAGTTGTAGCGGTCCAGTTTGCGGAGGTGGAGCGATTATTGAAGTCTGTATTGTCAGATCCACGCAATCCGACCTGCACTGTCCGAGCTGTGGAGGCATCCACCGTATTTGAGAATCCATAGGCAAATGCCACTACATTGACGGTTTCGTATAGTTGAATCTGAAAATTGATGACTTCATTCTCGCAGAGGGTGGGAGTACGGCGATAGTTCTTCCATTGAACGATGAAAACCTGGTTGGGAGCAGTCCCGGTGAGCTGATATCTCAGCTCTCCATCGTCCCGGCTTTTGAGATCTCTGCCCAGGGCGGAAACAGCGTTATTGCTTGCTGTAGCGGAACTAATCGGAAGATTGGTAGCGACTACTTCTGACCCCATGGCCAGGAAACCATTGGTCATAACACTTATCTCAGTGTAGTCGGATTGGTTATAGTTGAAAGTGAAGCCCAGAGGGATCGCGTTAAAACATTCCTGATCGTTGGCGTTCGTCCCCAGGACGGTGCCTCCGGCAATCTCGGTGTAGGTGCCGTTGCTGCTGGCGAAAGCTTATGTTCTGAACAGAGACATACCCTGCTTATTTGACCCGCTCAGCCGAGGTGTTGCCCGCTATATATTGAAGGTCCCCGTGCTTCAGCGCACTCACTTTCCATTCACTTCCCCCGGACTTCTCCTTGCTTCAAGGGGAACTGTGGGGGAAGCTGGTATGAAGTGGAGTAGTTAGCGGCAAGAGAGGGCTCTGCGGAATCTGCGGTTTTATCTGGCCCGCTTGCAAAGCGAGTGAAAAACGCCGCCTGAATATCGCCAATCTGCTGTTTGCGCCTGGCTTTCAGAGGTGGTGGAAGGGCGGAGGCAGGGCCTGGATTCAGGAAACAAGTTGTTGTGGATCTTGCCCCCTCGATTTGGAAAAGAGCCCAAATAATTGGGGATATCACCCTTTCGATTGACAATCTCTTCTCTTGCCTCTGTCATAATTCCAATCTATCCACCCAAATTCCGATCATTTTGTGCTTGACAGAAAAAGGCAATCCGATTGAAGCATCGAAATAGAATTATGCGCAGATTTCCGGCTATTTATTTGTTTCTGGCGCTGCTCTTTCTGGCGCCTGTCGCGGTGCGGGCAAAAGCACCGGAAAGGGTTGTGCTCAAAGTATTTGAACTTCCCGACCCGCGCAAGACGGACGCCTATTCACGGGCGAATATGGCTGTGGTGGAGGAATTCCGCCGTAAGTATCCCCACATCGAACTGAGGGCTTTTTCCGGGATACAGATTGAGAACATGGATCTGGATGCCGGACCCCTGATGGCGATTGCCGGCGGGGTGGCGCCGGATATCCTCTATGTGAATTTCCGCCAAAGCGACACCTATATCCAGAATAATTTCCTCTATCCTTTGGACGAGTTTTTGGCTTTCGAGGACCCCGGGGTTCTGGAATTGAGGGTGGAAAAGCCGGTTTGGCAGGTGATCCGGCGCGCGCGTAAGGGCGAAAAACAGCAGCAGACCTGGATGCTTCCCTACGAAACGCTGGTGCGCGTGCTGATGTATCGCAAGGACGTGTTTCGCCGGGCCGGCTTGGATCCGCAGAAGCCGCCGCGCACCTGGGATGAGTTTTACCGCTATGCCCGCCTGCTCACCGATCCCGCGCAGGGCAACTGGGGAACAGTTTTGGCCTCGGGTCCGCAGGCCGCCTACGATTGGCTGCCCTTCCTCTGGGCGGCGGGGGGTGACGCCGTCACCTATGACCCCCAAAAGCAGGAATGGCGAGCCTCCTTCGCCGGAGAAGCGGGCGAGACAGCGCTGGAATTTTATCTGAAGCTCGTGGCCACCAAATGGCGGGATAACCAGGGCAGGGAACAGACAGGTTTTGCACTCCGGGAAGGGGATTGGGGCTATCTGTGGCAGGAAGGCAAGATCGGTATGCGGATGGATTACCTTTCCCAGCAAAACATGGGTGGAGTCTATGATCCGAATCTTTATGGCTTCGCGCCTTCTCCGGCCGGGCCTTCCGGACGCGGAGGCAGCGAAATCAACTGCCGCATGATGGGCATCTTTTCCGGGGCGGGGGTCAGCAACAATTCCGGATTGGGCGACCGCAATCCTGAAGCCGTGCGCCGCGCCGCCTGGGAATATATCCGTTTTTACGATTCGGAGGAAGCGCGGCAGATCCGGATGAAAGTGATGGTGGACAGCGGCTACGGACGGATGCAGAATCCCGTTTTTTTGAAGCGCTACGGCTATGAGGACTATCTGCGCTACGCGCCAGCGGGCTGGCTGGAAACTTTTGAGACCGCCATGCGCGAGGGACGCCCGGAACCTTTTGGCGACAACTGCCAGAAGGTCTATGAATACATGACCCATCCGCTCGAGGAATTGGTGGCGATGGACCTCAAGGGCAGGCTGTCAAGGGATCCGGAAGAAAGACGGGCAGTGATTTCCTCTGTCTTGAACAAAGGCGAGGCACGCACCAATCAGGAAATGATCGGCCGCATTCCGCCTGAGACCAAGGCCTTCCGGGAAAGGCTGGCCATGCTGATTTCGGTGATCATTCTGCTGGCCTTTTGCTTCACCCTCTGGCGGGTCTGGACACTCTTGGCTCCGGAGACGCAAACATCTGCCAAACTGAAGCTTAACTACCGCGGATGGGTGGTTCTACTGCTGAGTCCGGCGGTGCTGACCATCCTGATTTGGAAATATCTGCCGATGGTAACGGGATCGCTAATGGCCTTTCAGGATTACCACATCGTGGGGCCCAGCTCCTGGATCGGCTTCGGCAATTTTGCCGAGGTGCTCTTCGATCCGGCCTGGTGGGCCTCCGTGGGTAAAACCTTTTACTATATGGCGTTGCTGTTGGGCTTGGGATTTTTCCCGCCGCTGATCCTGGCCATTTTGCTTCAGGAAGTTTCACGGGGCAAAATGATCTACAGGGTGATCTACTATCTGCCGGCAGTGATCAGCGGGGTAATCGTTATCTATCTCTGGAAACTGCTTTACGATCCCTCCGACGCGGGCATCCTGAACCAGATTCTGATTTCCCTGGGGCTACCTAAAAGTATGTGGATCAAGGATGAAGCGCTGGCCATGCTCTGTGTGGTGCTGCCAACTGTCTGGGCCGGAGTGGGGCCCGGCTCGCTGATCTATCTGGCCGCGTTGAAAAACATCCCGCAAGAGCTGTATGAGGCTGCAGACATCGACGGAGCGGGATTTAGATCCAAACTCCGCTACGTGGTTTTGCCCAGTCTCAAGGGCTTGATCATCATCCAGTTCATTTCCGCCTTCATCGTGGCTGCCCAGAGCAGCGATTTCATCCTGGTAATGACCTTTGGCGGCCCCAACGAAGCAACCCGCGTGGCTGACCTGATGATCTTTGAAAAAGCCTATCTCTATCTGCGTTTCGGACTGGCCACGTCGATGGCCTGGATCCTCAGCCTGATGCTGATGGGATTCACCGTCTGGCAGATCAAATACCTTTCCAAAATGGAGTTCCGGACTGCCCGGGATGACACGGAGGCGTTGCCATGAGCATCATCGGCAAGGTGGGACGCCGCTCTACCAAAGTCCGCGCTTTGAATCTGAGCATCCATCTGGTGCTGCTCATAGGCGCCGTGACCATGGTCTATCCCTTTCTGCTGATGATCTCTGCCTCGTTGAAAAGCAATGTGGACAGCGCCCGTTTGAGCCTGCTGCCGCGCTATCTTTACGACGACAACCTGCTGTTTCAGAAATACCTGGAATCCCGCTATAATGAGGAAAGCAGCCGCCTGGCCGACAACTATTCCGGAGGCTGGCTGTCCTTTTCCGAAGCGCGGCTTCCAGAGCGGCTCGAACCTGCCATCCAGAAGGATTGGCAGGACTTCATCGCCGCCCGGCCCCAGGGTGTGTATGACTACTATCTGGCAGAACATTACGGGCGTGGGGTCTATCCGCTCAATCAGCGCCGCTACCGCAAAATCCTGCGCCGGGAAAACGAAAATGACCTGATGTCCTTCAACCGCCGCTACAACACCGGCGCTCAGAGCTGGGAGCAGATCGTGGTGGAAGAAAAGGAGATCCTGGGGCGCAACTATATCAGCGTTGGAGATGGCTATCTGGGACGTTTCCAGACCTTCAAAAAGGGCATCGAAGAGCAGCACAGAAACTATATCAACCTCGACGGAGCCTTCGCCCAGATGGAACTGGCGCCCGCTTTCGGAGGCGATCTGGCCGCCTTTAACGCAGCCACTGGAATGAATCTGAACTCCTGGCAGGAAGTGATTTTGACCGAAACCTGCCCCCCGGAGGGTGACCCATTGCGGCCCTATTGGCTGCACTATGTGCGAGAGGCACTCAATATCCACCACATCAGTCTGACCGCCTCGGCAGACCTGGCTTTTCAGGCAATGCTGCGGGAAAAATATCCGGATATCACCATGCTCAACAGTACCTGGCATACCCGGCACCGGGATTTCAGCGAAGTTCATATCCCGCAACAGATTCCGGATAGCGGAGCATTGGTTGAAGACCTCACCTGGTTTGTGGAAAACCTCGCTGCGCCGGAAAACCTGCGGGTGCGCAGCCTCGGAAATCAGTTCCGGGACTGGCTCAAAGGCAAGTACCAGACAGTGGAAAACCTTGCACAGGTTTGGCAACCCGGTTTTTCCGGTTGGGAGGAGATCAGCCTCTCGGAATCTCCGGAAAACCTCGCCCGCCAAAGCGATTGGCTCCAGTTTGCCCGCCAGGCTGGCCAGGCCTGGCTGGAATTGCTGCCCAGCTCCCAAAACGACTATGTAACTTTTCTGGCTGAGCGCTTTCCGACCCCGGAGGGCAAACTCGATTTGAATGCCGTAAATAAATACCTGGGCGTCAATTATGGCTCCGAAGAAGATGTCTTCCCCAGCCTCCGCCAACCCCGCGACAGCCGTCAGGCGGAGTTCTGGCGAGAATTTGTGTCCACCCGTTCCTCCCCAGTCCAACTAAGATTTTTACCCTCCCCAGCGGCGGATCAGGCCTGGCGGGATTTTCTGAAGGCCAAATACACCAGTTTGGAGAGTTTGAACCAAGCTTGGAAACTTATTCCTTTGAGCTTTGAGGCCATTCCATTGCCCGTCCATCAGATCGATGCCCAGATCTTAACCGAGCACAAAGGCGCCATCAGGCGGGAGTTTCTGACCCGCAACTACGCGATGGTGCTGGACCAGATGTTCAACGACTCGCGTTCCCTGCGCAACACCGCGATCTACACCCTGCTTTCCATTCTTTTGGCGGTAACCTTCAATCCCCTTGCGGCTTACGCGCTCAGCCGCTTCAAGCCCCGCTTCAGCTATCAGGTCATCATGCTCTTCATGCTCACGATGGCCTTTCCTGCAATGGTGATGGGCATCCCCAACTTCTTGATGCTCAAGCGAATGAATCTGCTCAACACCTTCTGGGCGCTGGTGCTTCCCGCCGCAGCAGATGGCTATTTTATCTTTCTGCTCAAGGGCTTTTTTGACAGCCTTCCCCGCGAACTATACGAAAGCGCCAGTCTCGATGGAGCCGGAGAATTCCGCCTTTTCTGGCAGTTCACGCTCTACCTTTCCAAACCGATACTTGCGGTAATCGCGCTGGGTGCCTTCAACGCCGCCTACCGCAATTTTCTCTTCGCCTTCATAGTCTGCCAGGATCAGAGTATGTGGACCCTGATGGTGCATATCTATGAACTGATGCAGAGGGCCAGCCTCTCCGTGGGCTACGCTGCTCTGGTGATCGCCGCCATCCCCACTCTGGCGGTCTTCGTCTTCTTCCAAAACATAATCATCAAAGGGATCGTGATCCCCATGGAAAAATAAAGAGGTTTGCTTTGCAGAACGAAAAGATCCATCTAACCCGGATAAAACGCCTGTTGGAGCGGCAAAAGAAGCTCCTGCTCGGAGAAAAACTGCCGCTGGAGGCAGAGTTTTCTTCCTCCCAAGAGGCTTTCCAACCCATCAAAATAGGCGAAGTCTGGGGCCGACCCTGGCAAACCGGATTCTTCCGGATTAGCGGCAGAATCCCCGAAAGCCTTGCGGGACATGATTATAAACTCCTCTTCGATTGCGACGGCGAAGCCTGCCTGCTGCTTGACGGCGTTCCCCACCAGGGTTTCACCCCCAAGGTGGATTGGTATCACAAGGCTGCCAAAAACATGGTTTCGCTGGCCTCCATCTGCTCTCCTGGGAATGAGTTCAGCCTGCTGATCGACGCTTCCGCCAACGACCTGTTCGGCGCCCAAAAAGATGAATACCGCCTCCGCGAATGCGCCCTGGTCACTTACGATGAAAAGCTATATCAAAAAACCCTGGATATATCTTTACTGCTGGATTTGGCGGAGGCCTTGCCGGAAAAAACGGTCCGCCGCCAACGCCTGATCTTTGGTCTGAACCAAGTCTGCGACCTCTGGAACACCGATCGGCAAAAAGCCGGAGACATCCTGCGCGGGTTGCTTGCCGCCCCCGCCAACGCCAGCGCGCTCAGCGCCTTCAGTGTGGGGCACGCCCATCTCGATCTGGCCTGGCTTTGGCCGCTGAAAGAGACACACCGCAAGGGTGCCAGGACCTTCGCCAACTCGCTCAGGCTGCTGGAACAATATCCAGACTACCTGTTCGGCGCCTCCCAAGCCCAACTTTACCAGTGGATCAAAGAGGATCAACCCGCTCTCTACGAACAGGTTAGGAACTCAATAAAATCTGGCCGCTGGGAAGTTCAGGGCGCCTCATGGGTGGAGTTCGACACTAACCTCATCTCGTCAGAATCCATCATCCGCCAGTTCCTCTATGGCAAAAGCTTCTTCGAGCGCGAGTTCGGGTCCGCGCCCCGGGTGCTCTGGCTGCCCGACTGTTTCGGCTTTAGCGGAAACATGCCCCAATATCTGAAAGGCTGCGGCATTGACTGGTTTATCACCCAGAAACTAAGCTGGAACGAGACCAACGCCTTCCCCCACCATCTCTTTGTCTGGGAGGGGATCGACGGCACCCGCATTTTGGCGCACCAGCTTCCCACCCACGATTACAACTTTTCAAACAACCCCTCCGCCTTTCTGGAAACGGAAAAGCGCTATGCCCAGAGCGAAGTCTGCGACGCCTTTCTGAACCTTTACGGCATCGGCGATGGCGGCGGCGGGCCCACCCGCGACCACATCGAATACGGACTGCGTCAGCAGAACCTCGAGGGAGTCAGCAAATTCCGCTTTGCCCACTCGCGGGAATTCTTTGTCCATCTCGCCGCCCTTGACCCCGAACTGCTGCCCGTGGCTTACGGCGAACTGTATCTGGAATATCATCGCGGCACCTACACCAGCCAAGCCCGGATGAAACAAAACAACCGGATCAGCGAACGCAAACTGGGCGAGGCCGAGTTCCTCGCCGTTCTCTGCGGAGTCCGCTCCTATCCGGAAGCCCTGCGAAAGATCTGGCAAGATACTCTGTTGCTGCAATTTCACGATATTCTGCCCGGTTCCTCCATTGGCCAGGTCTATCAGGAGGCCGACCAGATCAGCGTAGCCAACCACGAGCGGCTGGACGCCTTTATGGAAGAATCCGTGCGCACATTCACAGGACAAGTTGCTGCTATAGAAGGCGATTCCTGTCTGGTCTTCAACCCCTGCAACGAGGACTTGGATGAATGGCACAAGTTTCCCGAAAGCGATCAAAACCTGATCCCCTGCGATGAACAGGGCGCTCCCCTGCCTTGTTTCAAGCAGGGAAATATCGTTTCCGCGAGACTCCAAGTACCTGCCTGGGGCTGCCGCCAGGTGAATTTCGCGCCAGCTTTGGCGGCGCCCGAAACCACTCTCAAGCCTTCCTCTCTGCTGCTGGAAAACCGCTGGCTGAAAGTGCTTGTTTCCTCCACCGGTGGCATCGCCTCCATCCTGGAAAAAGAGACAGGGCACGAGCTTCTGACCGCTGAATCCAACCTACTCCAACTCTGGGAGGACGAACCCAACGACTGGGGCGCCTGGGATATCAACCATTTTTATCGCTCCACCCAGCCCCAAAGTGTCCGCTCGGCAAAGCTGGTGCCGGAGCTGAGTATCAGTTTGGCAGGCCAGTTCAGCCGCGTGGTGCTGAACCTTGAGATCGGCGAATCCAGCTTGAGGCAAACTGTGGAACTCAGAGCCGACGAGCCGTTCATCCGCATCCATCACGCCATCGACTGGCGAGAGAAACACCGGATGCTGCGCAGCCATTTTTACCCTGACCTTCATTCCGGAACAGCCACTTACGGCATCCAGGGCGGAGTGATCCAGCGCAGCGCTAAACCAGCCAACGCCTGGGAAGAGGCCCGCTTCGAAGTCCCGGCCCAGCGTTTTGCCGATCTTTCCCAACCCGACCGGGGTTGCGCCCTCATCTGCGACGTCAAATTCGGCTGGCGGGTCCGCAACAGCGAGATGGAACTCAATCTCCTGCGCAGCCCCGCCGATGTCGATCCCGATGCCGATATCCACTCCCACTCATACAGTTACGCCTTTTATCCCCACCCCGGTGATTACGCCCACAGCGACGTATTTTCCGTTGCGAACAAACTGGCCAGCCGTCTGGTCGTGATTCCTGTTGCCAAAACGCCCCTATCCCTGCCCGAACCTATGTTCCGCCTCAGCAGCGACCATGTCTGCCTGGATACAGTCAAACCCGCCGAAACCGGCACAGGGATCGTACTCCGCTGCCACGAATACAAGGGCCAAAACGGCGGCGCTAAACTCTTCTGCGCCAGATCCCACACTCGGGTCTATGCCTGCGACATGCTGGAAAACCAGACCGGGGAAATAACGCTCAGCCTTGCCGCCAATAACCCTCTACACTTAAGTTTCAGACCTTTTGAAACCAAAACCTTATTACTCAGGGAGGAACCTTGATCCCCACCCCAAAAGTCGTCAAAACCCTCGGAACGAGTTTTCCCGTGATGGACAAGCTGCATTTCAGTCGTTCAGACAATCTGCCCTCCGCCAGCTTCGAATTCATCGTCAAAGAGCTGCAGACCTACTACCAAAAAATGTTCGGAAATTTTGAGGAAGTCTATTACGGCACGCTTCACATCTTGATAATTCTCGATCCGGACAGCAGGGGCTCCAAGCCCGGCGAGTACAGTATCACCGTGATGGAGGAAGAGATCATCCTGCTCTCCAAGAGCGAAGAAGGCCTGCTCTACGGCACCCAGACGCTCAAGCAGATCTTTCACGACGTGGCTTACTGCACCGGGGAATTCGAGTGGCAGATCATCAGCGATTGGCCTTCCTATCCTTGGCGGGGATTGCATTTGGACGTCAGCCGCCATTTCTTTGATGTCAAATTCCTGCGTCGCTACCTGGATTGGATGTCCCGCCTGAAACTCAATAAATTCCACTGGCACCTTTCCGATGACCAGGGCTGGCGTCTCGAAAGCAAGCGTTTTCCCCGTCTGCATGAGATCGGCTCCTGGCGCAAGGAGCCTGATGGCAGCACTTACGGCGGCTACTACAGCCTCAGGCAGGTGAAGGCGGTGCTGGATTACGCCGCTCAGCGCGGGATCGAGGTGATCCCTGAAATCGATATTCCGGGCCATGCCATGGCCATCCTGTCCGCCTATCCCGAGCTGGCTTGCTTTCCCGCTGATTTTCAGACCCTCAACGTCTGGGGCGTTTCCCAGGATATCCTCTGCGCCGGTAAGGACGCAGTGATCGATTTTCTGAAAGAACTGTTCAGTGAAGTAGCGGAGATTTTCCCCGGCCAATATGTCCATCTGGGTGGGGATGAAGCTCCCAAGGAGCGCTGGCAAGCCTGTCCGCATTGCCAGGCACGCATCCGCGCCCAGGGTCTCGCCAATGAGGAGGAATTGCAGGGCTGGCTGGTGCAAACTATGGTAAAACATTTGAAAAAACTGGGCAAAACCATCATTGGCTGGGACGAGATTCTGGATGGACAACCCGGCAAAGGGCCCATCGTGATGGCCTGGCGCGGAGACGGGATCGACGCCGCCCGCAATGCCCACGACAACGGCAATCGCTACATCCTTTGCCCCCATTCCAAACTCTATTTCGATGCCCGCAATTACCCGGATGAGCCCGTGGGCACAGATAACATCATCACTTGGCCCGATGTGCTGAATTTCCGCTTCAAGGATTACCAGTTCAAGAACCGTAAGCTGCTGCTCGGAGCCCAGGCCAACGTCTGGACCGAGCATCTGACGAACACCCGCGACCTCAAGGCAAAAGTGGTTCCCAGGATTTACCCCCTCGCGGAAAGGCTCTGGAACGGCGATTCAGAGATCGAACCGAACGACTATTGGCATAAAATGAACGACCTGGGACACTGGGTTTGAGGCGTCACCCCCGCAATCCGCTGCTCACCAGGCGGGACATCGTTTCTGATAATCCGGCCCTGCGCGATGTATCCTCGGTCTTCAACCCCGGCGGAATCAGCTTTGAGGGCGGCATCCTGCTGCTTTTGAGGGTGCAGAACCGGGCCCGGGAAACCTTTCTCCTCAAAGCCTGGTCGGAGGACGGGGTGGATTTCCGCGTGACTGGAGAGCCGCTGCCGCTGCGGGGTCTGGAAGCTTGTCCCCATCGGATTTTTCACGTTTATGACCCCCGCGTGACCCAGCTTGAGGGCATCTACCACGTCATCTGCGCCATGGATACAGACCGGGGCTGCTTCCTGGGCTGGTTCACTACCCCGGATTTTTCCGCTCTGGATTTCCAGGGCCTGGTCTCGGAGGCTGAAACCCGCAATGGAGTTCTCTTTCCCCACAAGATTGACGGCCGCTATCTGAGGTTTGAACGCCCCAATGCAGTGCAGATGGAAGACGGAGTAAGAACCGGCTCCACCATTGTCTGCTCCGCCTCGGAGGATTTGCTGAATTGGTCACCAGTTGGAGAGGTGTTTTCCGGCCGGCACCACTTTTGGGATGAATTGATCGGTTCGGGGCCTCCACCGCTGAAAACTGAACAAGGCTGGCTGCATATCTATCACGGCGTGGCCACCCATTTCGGAGCCGCAAACATCTATCAGGCTGGCGTTTCCTTACATGATCTGGAACGTCCATGGATCACCCTCGCCCGGGGCAGATACAATATCCTGGAGCCCCGCGAGAGTTATGAACTGTGCGGCCAGGTGCCCAACGTGGTTTTCCCCACCGCCGCCATTCCGCTTGAAACCGACAGCCGGGGATGCGTCCCTCTGGATGCCCTTATCAACATCTATTACGGCGCCGCGGATTCATGCGTCTCCCTGGCCCAAATCACAATCAACGACCTGCTGGAGGCAGTATATGCGCCTTATAACCATCATTCTCGCCTTGACCCTGCTCTGCGGAGCCTTGCTCGCGGAAACTTTTCCCGTTCCGGCCCTGCCCTTCGAACCGCTCACCTATCCCTGTTTTCGCGCCACCGGCGAACTGGTGATCGATGGCATCATCGCTGAAGCGGCTTGGGAGCAGGCCCCCTGGAGCGCCAGTTTCACCGATATCGAAGGCAAGCTAAAACCCGCTCCCTACTTGGAAACAAGAGTGAAAATGCTCTGGGACGACGAGGGGTTTTATCTCGCCGCCCGGCTGGAAGAACCGCAGATCTGGGCCACCCTCACAGAACACGACGCCGTCATCTTTTACGACAACGATTTTGAGGTCTTCATCGATCCCAACGGCGACAGCCACCAGTATTTTGAACTGGAGATCAACGCCCTCAACACGCTTTGGGACCTCTTCCTGATTATGCCCTACCGCGATGAACACAGCTCCATAAATGGCTGGGAAGCCCACGGCGCGAAATATGCCATCGGCCTCGAAGGCAGTCTCAACGATCCCTCGGACCTCGATTCCGCCTGGTGGGTAGAGATGTTTTTGCCCTGGCAAGCCCTGGCAGAAATGGCCCGCACGGCCTGTCCGCCCAAGTCTGGGGACTATTGGCGGGTAAATTTTTCCCGGGTGCACTGGGATACCACCATCGAGGACGGCAAATACGTAAAAATACCAGGAAAACCAGAATACAACTGGGTTTGGAGCCCACAGGGCCTGATCAATATGCACTATCCGGAACGTTGGGGCCTGGTCTTTTTCCTGGATTCAGCCGCTGCCTACAAGCATCCGCAACCTCCTTTGCCCGAAGTCCTTTACGCGGAAGAATATCTGCGCCAGGTCTATTACGCCCAAAAGCAATATTGGCAGGATCACGGCAAATACTCTTTTTCCCCCTCTGAACTCGGCCTGGCGCCCTTTCACTACAAAGGAAAGATCTGCCTGCCCCGGCTGGAAACCACTTCGCGCTCCTTCTGCGCCAGCCTGGAGACAGAGGACTTCCCGCTGCTGATAATCACTGAATCCGGACGTCTCACCCGCCTTCCACCCCGGTGATCGGAACAAACATA
>CAXYWN010000002.1:0-27674 GCA_964292625.1 uncultured bacterium | reverse complement strand
AAGGCAGCCCGGAGAGTCATCTGGAAGGTTGGTTTGTCACCGGATCCAAGCTGGGGATATCTCTTTCCCCCACTGCCGATCTGACCGGCCGGCTCTATCTCTCTGGATATACTCTGGGAGGAAAACTGGGTTCCAAGTTGCTTGTGAGCCAAAAAGGCAACAATTATCTGGCTTTGATTCCCGCTCTAACGGCCCTGTCAAGTCGAGGCGAAGCTGAGTATATGATATATTCATCTTATGGCGCTGAATTGACTTTCCTGTCTTCCTGGGTCCTCAATCCAGTGATGATCCCCACTTTGGGCGCCAGAATCAATTACGACTATCTGATCCGCGAGAACGACAATACAGAAACCATTGATACCTACAGCCTGGTCCACGGTGGCGTGACAGGCAGCATGAGATTCGTGGCCGGGCGAATGATTCTACATCCGGAAATTGGAGTGGAAATCGCTCCCATGCGAGGTGGAGTCATGAAGCTTTTTCCCACAGGCTCCCTGGGTATCGGTTTTCAGTTTTAGCTGAGTATCTGCTATCAAGCATGCCTTGGTGTTAATCTGAAAACATCAAAGTGTTCTTGTTTGGACATCTGCCCGGTGCCAGTGTCTTCGCCGCTGAAGCAGTGAGGCTTGCCTGGCAGGCGGATAATTGTCTTTTTGTGCGCCGATCCCCAGCAAATGACGATTTTGCTTGACACATAGCAAAATGGGGAATCTCTGGTTTTAAAAAGAAATTGGCGGTAAGCTGCGCATGATCTCGATCTTCATAGATTACAAACTGGCGAGGTATCAGCACGAGATAAAATACGCCTTCAGCTTCATTTTCCAGACCCTGGGCTACGGATTTTGCTTCATTTCGGATACAGGGCAGCTGAAGGACAACGATATCCTCTTTATATACGGCTACACCGACCCCACGGTCGAAGAGCTGAAGGGGATAGCGCGCCATTTCATCACCATTTTCATCCAGAGCGAGCCAGACCTCTTTGACCCCAAAAGTATCAATCCGGAAAAGCTGCGCCGCGGCCTCAAAACGATTAAGCTGCTTTCCCAAACTCCGGTGATCAGCACCCGCAGTTTCTCCTACCCCGCCGAAAATTATTCCGAAAGCGAGGTCCACGCCGGAAAGATCAATTTTGACCTCGTGGGCAACGTCTTTTTCCATCTGGCCAATCTGGAAGCGCAGATCGACCCCGCCCGCGATGCCGATGGTTGCTTTCCGGAGGAGGCCAGCCAGTTCAATTCCCACCGCGACACTCCCTATGTGGACAATCTGCTCTGGCTGATCGACAGCATGATCAAGGAACACACCCGCGCCAAGGGTATCCACATCGTCCAAAAGCAGTACTGGCCGCAGGCGCAGGAAGGTGCGGCACTTCTTTCGCACAGCGTGGACAGCCTCCAGAAATGGAGATATTCGGAACTTTTTCTTTCCGTGGGCAGCGACCTCGCCATGCTCTTTTCCTTCAGTTGGCGCCAGCTTCTGCACAGCATCGGCAGTAAGTTCCGCTATCTTTTCACCAATGTGGAGCTGTACTGGAATTTTGAGGAATACCGCCAGCTGGAAGAGGATGCCGGCTTCCGCAGTGTTTTCTACATAGCTCCGGAAAAGAACGAATATATCAATTACAATCTGGACGATACTGACCTGCAGGAGGAGATTCAGCAGCTCAGGCGCGCCGGTCACGACATTGGCCTCCTGCTCGCGCCGGATAAACCCACCCGCGACGAGTTCGTTTCCCGCAAGCAGATAATGCTGCATCAACTGCACAAAGACCAGATCGGCATCCGGCAGTTGCATTACCGGACCAGCGAGACTCTGCGCGACCTGCACAACAAGCTGGGCCCCTCGCACAGCCAAAGCACGGCGCGCAAGGAAGTGCCGGGCTTCATCAGCGGAGTCAGCGTTCCCTACCAACCCTGGATCGGAGGCCTCAAAGCCAATTGGTGGGAGCTTCCCACCGTCTATCACGACGCCCATCTGCATCTCGGCCGCTATAAAACGCTGCAACTGGAACCGGCCAAACACCTGCTCAAAAAGTTTTTCCAGGCCGCGCTTCGCACCCGCGGCGTCTTCGGACTGGACCTCAACCTGGCTTCCTATGCCGATCTGCCTTATATGAAAAAGTTTTACGCCTACGCGCTGGCATTGATGAAAGCTGGACGCGTCTGGGTGCCCACGCCGGCAGAGCTCACCGGCTGGTGGGACAAACGTAACCGCGTGACGATCGAAGAGGGCGAATATGAGATCAGCATCTATTTTCCGGATGAGCTGGATCATTTCACCCTGCAGGTCCTCAATGAGGAAAAGATTCGCGAAGTGGATAGCCTGCCCGCCCGCGTGGAGGGCAACATGGTCTATTTCAGCGGCATCCCCGCCGAATCCATCGCGGTGATCAGGCTGAACCGGGAACCGTGACTAAACTTCTGCATTTACAACTGCTGCCGTTGCTCTCCGGAGTGCAGAATTTCAGCCTTCATCTTCTGGACGGACTGCCCCGGGGCGAATATGACATCTTTGTGGCCAGCGCTCCCGGAGGAGATTTGGTGGACGCGGTGCGCGAGCGTGGCTACAAATACATTCCGCTGAGATTTTTGCGCCATCCGATCTCGCCCCTGGACGCGGCTGCCCTGGCTGAGTTGCTCCGGGTGCTGCGCTATCACCGGTTCGACATCGTGCATACAAACTCCTCCAAACCTGGCCTGCTGGGGCGTTTTGCCGCCAAACTTTGCCATGTTCCGCTGATCCTGCACACCGTGCACGGCACCGCCTTTCAGGAAGGCCAATCACCAGCAGTGCAAGGTTTTTACGCTGGCATGGAAAAGCTGGGCAACTCGCTGGGGCACAAAGTGGTCTTCGTCAACAATTCGGACCGGGAAAGATGTCTGTCGCTGCGATTGCTGCCAGCGCGAAAAGCCCTCACCATCAACAATGCCTTACCCTCCGCCCAGGCTGAAAGACTCGCCAGAATCGCCTCCGCGAGGAAACTTGACCCCGACAAAGCTGATTTCGTGTTCGGTTCCACTCTGCGTTTCACCCCGCAAAAGAACGTGGTGAATCTTGTCGGAGCAGCATGCCAGGCCTGCGCCCGCGAATCCAGACTGCGCTTTATTCTGCTGGGCGATGGCGAATATCTCCAGCTCTGCCGACGCATCGTTCACTCGCATGGCCTTAACAACCGTATCTTGCTGCCCGGCTGGGATGCGGACATTGTCAAATGGCTGCCGCTCTTCGACGCTTTCATCCTTTACTCGCGCTGGGAAGCGCAACCTTTCAGCATCATCGAAGCCATGCATTCCGGCCTGCCGGTGCTGGGCTCGGACATTCCCTCCATCCGAGAATTGGTGGATGCGGACTGCGGCTGGCTGGTCCCGCTCGATGATCAAGCTGCCTTGATCGACCGCCTGACGGAAATTCCCCGCGATCCTGCCGCAGCCTTTGCCAAGGGACTGAACGCGGCCCGGAAGATTTCCGCCATCTGCTCCTACGAAGAGATGGTGGCTGGCTACCTCAAACTTTACCGCGAGGGCGCGTGAATCCGGAACTTTCCCTCTTCGTTATCATTCTAAGTTTGGGCATCCATTTGCTGACGCATCTGCTGGTGCCTCTGAATATCAAATTTTCCACCCGGTTCGGCATTCTTGCCCTGCCCGGCGAACGTAAGATCCACCCGAAGGCAATTCCCGAGGCGGGCGGTCTGTCATTTGCTTTGCCGATGGTTTTGGCGCAGATAGTCCTGGGGATTATCCTGCTGCCGGGACAGACCGGCAAAATGCTTTTGCAGCTTGCGGGCGTGGAGCTTATAACGCTGGTTTTCGGTGTTTTGGACGACCGCCTCGACGCCCGTGCCTGGCTGAAATTGCTGCTGCAGCTGCTGATCGGCGTCGCGATGTATTTAATCGGTTTTCGCGTGGTCTCGCTCACCAATCCTTTCGGCTCGGAGTTATTCTTACACTGGGCCTCATTTCCGGTCACCCTGCTCTGGTATCTGGTGGTGATGAACGCCATCAATCTCATCGACGGGATCGACGGACTGGCCAGCGGCGTCTGTGTGATTGTTTGCGCGGTGCTGCTGAGCGTGGGAATCAAAGAACAAAACCTTTTGGTGACAGCGCTTTCCGCTTTTTTGCTGGCCGGGAACCTGGCTTTTTTACGCTTCAATTTTCATCCCGCGAAGATTTTCCTGGGCGATACCGGTGCCCTCTTCAACGGACTCGTGATCGCTGCCATCTCCACCGCCGGAACCCAGCAGTATAAAGGCATCACCTCAATGACTCTGATCATCCCGCTTTCGGTGCTGGCCATCCCCATCATCGACATGGCCCTGGCGGTGTTGCGCCGCTTGCGCGGAGGCAATATCTTCGTGGCCGACAAGGCGCATCTGCATCATGCCATGCTGGGCCTGGGCCTTTCTCAAAAAGCGATCTCGCTCACGGCTTATGTGGTTACGCTGCTCTTTGGGCTCATCGCCATCGGCTTTTCTTTTTCCACCAAACGCATTCTGTTCCTGGTTTTGCTCGGATTGCTGATCTTGGGGGTTGTTCTGGCCTATGTAATCATGCGACAAGGGAGAAAAAAATGAAACGCATATTTTTGGTCGCGCTGCTCGCTGCGGCCTGCCTGCTGCTGAACGCGGCCCGCTGGCAAACCATCACCAACCTCAGTCACGTGTATGATCTCATCCAAAGGGATTCCGGAGAGTATTATTCAACCTGGGGCGGCGTGGTTGTGCAGTATCCAGGTATAGAGTATAAGAGCCTGGACCAGGATATCCTGACCACGGCGGACGGCCTGGCCTCAAACGATGTGCGCAATATCGAATACATCGAGATGAATCAAAGCCTCTGGCTGGGCACTGCCTACAATGGCATCACCATCGTCACTCCCCAGGGTATCCAACAGCTAAACACCACACTGGGCCTGCCTTCCAACAACGTGGTGAAGATACTGGAGCGGGGCTCGAACGTGCTGGTGGCCACCCAAGCTGGGCTGGTCTCCTACTACTATCTGGAAGGGGTGAATTTTCCTCTCCTGCTGCAGAATTACAATACCCAGACCACTCCCGGACTGCTTTCCAACTCCATCGACGCCATGGAACTGGCAGATAATGGATATCTCTATCTGAGCAGCGTTTCCGGCGTCAACTATGTCCACTTGGATTCCCTGGATGTGGACACTGCCTGGCACAGCTTCAGCGATTTTCCCAGCCTCGCCGGCTCCATCAAAAAACTGTCTGTCCGGCCCGGACACCTGATTGTGGCAACGCCGCTGGCGGTGTTCACCCGTTCCGACGACCCCTGGACCGGAGCTTGGACCAGCTCTAGTCAGTCGGATGGACTCCTGCTGGAATCCATCTCCAGCGCCGCGCTGGACAGTCAGGGCGGCCTGTGGGTCTCCTACGGCACTTGGAACGAGGATTTCCTTTACTATACCAGGAATTCAGACATTCTGCTAACCCGAATTGACGCCCAGGGGAATGTGCGTCATTGGGCTGAATTTGAAGGCGGTCTCGGCGCCAAAAGCATCAGCAAAATAGTCGCCAGCGAAGACGAGATCAACCTTTGCACCTGGGGCGACGGGGTTTTCCGGCAATGGGAAGGCGCCATCGGACACTGGGACCAAATCCAGGCAAATTCCATCGGTTTTCCCAAGATTAACTGCATCGCGACCGATGCCAACCACGCCGCCTGGTTCGGTAGCGGCGCCCTTAGCGCCCTGCCCCTGCGCAAAAGTTCCCTGGGCGCCAGCAAATACCTGGACGGCAACTGGCAAACGTTCACCATTGCCAACAGTCCCATCCATACAGACAACATTTATACCATTGCGGTGGACAGCCACGACCGTAAATGGTTCGGGACCTACGATGTGAATAACAACAGTCCCCAGGGCTGGAAATACGGCGTCTCCATCTTCGACGAGGCGAACGACACCTGGAAGTATCTGGAAAGAGATGGCATGCACCTGTGGAACCCCGATACCGGGCAATATGGACCCGCGCTGCCGAACTCGGCAAAGCTGCTCGGCAACACCAATCTGCATATTGCCTGTGATAAGCATGGAAATATGTTCATCTCCTGCGTTGACGACGGTTTCACTGTGCTGGACCCGGACGATAACCACATCATCGATTTCCTCATTCCCAACAGCGTGCATCAGCGCTCCATCTTCAGCTATCACAATGGCAAACAATACTTTATTGGCACCTATAACGACGGTGGCCTGGTGATTTGGAACGATGACTCCATCCCCAGTACCGACGGAGAGCACTGGCTCATTCCCGATCCGCCGGAACTCAGCAACTGCGAGGTTTACGGCGTTGTGAGCCTGGAAAGTCCCTATGAAGGCACCCAGCATTGGATCGCCGCCAGCAACGGACTTTTCATGTGGAACGAGACCAACTGGTACAAGTGGGATACCTCGATCAAGCGCTTCAAATATAACAAAGTGAACAGGATCTGGGAAAACGACATCCTTTACTATGCCGATGAAGAAAGGCTTTACGGCTCTGTGCGCACCACTCCCACCGCCATTTATCTCGATCCCTTCAACCGGGTTTGGATCGGCAGTTTGGAGCATGGCATCAGCATGTTTGATCCCGGCACCGAGCGATTTACAAATTATTTCCAAGCCAATTCCCCCCTGCTTTCCAACTATATCACCGCCCTCGGCTATCAAGCCAACGAGGGAGTGCTGCTGGTCGGCACCCCGGAAGGCCTGAACACCCTGAAGATCGGGGTCTCCGAAAAACCGGAAACCAGGCTGGAAAATCTGGTCATCTACCCCAATCCTTTCCGGCCAGACTCCCGAAATACCGTGATAATCCGCAACCATCCCAGCGAAACCATGCCCCGCGGACTCAATCAATGCCGCATCTACGATTCATCCGGAGCCTTGGTCCGCATCCTGGAAGAAAACGAATTCGCCCGTTTTGAATGGGACGGCTCCAACGCAGCCGGAAACTTATGCGCCAATGGGGTTTATTTCATAGTGGTGAACGATGAGAAGGGCAACCGGAGAACGGGGCAGATAGCCCTGCTGCGCTGATCCGGACCGCTTCTCTTCCATAATGCTCCGCGATCTATCAAGGCCGGAGCTTAGGAAAGAACCGCCAAACCTCATTTTGATGAACACGTTCCTGTTCTCGTCTCTCACTTTCTCTATAAGATTAGATAATTGAATTACATATTGTAGCTAATTACTCATTTCGATCAAGCTTATTCCAAGCCAGCGACTCATCTGTACGGGCAACACGTTCAGCATCTCGGTTCAATGTGGCTTCTCTGATCGATTTGATAGCCACACCAAAATAGATTTACCTACTTATCCAATCCTCGTCCTTGCCCTCAATGCTGAGCCTCATTACTAAAAATTACAAATGGAGTAAAGTGGCAAAAAGCACTTCTTGAAGCTCAAATAAGTGATGTGTCACCCTATCCTGCTCAAGTGTAATACGCTGTGATCTCCCTTACCGATGGTAATTACACCTGTCAAAGTGATGCAAATCTGAATTTTTTCAGTAAGGCTCTATCCAGGTAAAACGATATATTTATTCAGGCATTTTATGAATAGTTCAAATAATGAAGTAAAAAATATAGCTTGACTAATCTGATAAGTAAAATAGATTGCCACACATATATAAGTGAGCTGTAATGACAAAGACAGAATCGTATTTTGTAAAATTAAGGAGTTCGCCATGAAGATTCTCATACCTCTCTTATTATGCCTGATTTTCTGGGGCAACTTGGATGCCGAGACACAAATCAACAGCGATATTTTGTCTTCCCAGACCTGGAATCTCACCGGGTCGCCCTACATTATCAGCGGTTCCCGGACAATTGGAGGAAACGCAGTTGTGACCATCGAAGCAGGAGTGCAGGTGCGCTTCAATGCCAATGCAATGCTATATGTGGGCACTATAAACTCCGCTGGCGGACTGGAAGTGAACGGCACCGAGGCTGATTCGGTTGCATTCACCGCCAATAGCGATTCACACACCCCGGGTTTTTGGAACTGCATCTATTCCTACGGTTCGAGCACCAATCTGGTGCACATCAACCATGCTATCTTTGAATACGGCGGTTCTTCCAATGGGATTTACAATGCCAATACAGGCAATCCGCAGTTCACCAACTGCGCTTTCAGGTATTCTGCCAACTATGCCATCCATTGTGAGCTAAATACCAATCTGTCTGTAAGCGGAAGCACTTTCACCCACAACGCCAAGACTGTCTCTCTCGCAGCCAATGACATGAAAGCGTTGGGAACCGGCAACCAATACACGGGAAATACAGACAACCGTATCCATTGCCGGGGCGGCAGCATCCGAGCGAGTTCTACCTGGACAACACAATCAACACCCATCTATGTGTTGGTGAACATGACTAGCGACTACAATGGTCTTGCCACCACGACCACAAATATCCAGTCCGGTTCAATTCTGGAGTTCGCCTCTGGGACCAGCTTCGCCTTTGGCAACAACTATTCCGGAACAAATGGAGGCATCTTGCAAGCCACCGGGGTCACTCTTCGCGGCCAACAAGCCACGTCAAATTTCTGGAGGGGCTTAAACTTTCAATGCTACAGCGGACCACACCTGCTCTCCGGATGCACCATTTCTGACGCAGGATATACCAATGGTCAGGCTGTTTACATTAACTGCATTAACAGCACAATTACCGGTTGCACTATCTCAAATTGCTCCGCTATGGGCGTTTATTATGACAACGGATGTCTGGCATCGCTATCCGCCAACACCATCACCGGTTGCGGATCCTATCCCTTGTCGCTGCCTGCCAATTCTGTGCGCGCCCTCTCCGCGGGCAACAATTTCACCGGCAACGGTATAAACCGTGTGCAGGTACGTAGCAGTGCGATATACTCCAGCGGTGTCTGGCCAAACCCCGGTGTGCCCTATGCTCTGACCACCAGCTTGACAATAAGCAACAGCTCTCCCTTTCCGCATATCAAAATACTCCCCGGCGCCGTGATCATGCTTCCGGATGCCGCCAGTTTGAACGTTGGCTACTACGCTAATTCAAGTTCTCAGGGTTCTCTCGAGGCTGATGGCGTCATCTTCACCCGCAGTTCCGAGACTGCCATTCCCATTGGCTTGATTTTCTACTCTTATCTTGTTAGCGGGCAGTGTGTGTTTACCAATTGCACCTTTGAACATATGAAGAACAGCACCTACCTCGGCGCGATATATGTTGCGGGAGCTGGCCCCACTTTTAACAATTGCATTTTCCGGGATAACCCGGGCTCGGCTATTGTGGGTGAAGGAAATACAGGCAGATTCACCGTCAATAACTGTTCTTTCCTCAATAACGGCAGCTACCCCATCAAGATCGGTGCCATCAATTTTGACGCCGTAAGCGGAGCAGGCAACACCTTCAGCGGCAACAATCCGAATCGCATTTTTGTCGCCGGTGCAACCCTCAACGCGAATCAAACTTATGTATGGAATAATCCCGGCGTTCCGGCGGAAGTGAGCTCCGACATCAATGTTAACGGAACCACTACTTCAGTTCCAATCCTCAAGATCAATTCCGGGCTGGTACTCCTGTTTCGCAGCGGGACAGGGCTAAACATCGGATACTACAATGTCTCATATCCGGGTGGAATTCAGGCGAACGGAGCCACTTTCAGCGCGCTCTCTGGCACAAGCGGAGGCTGGAACGGGCTAACTTGCCAGTTATCCATAACCGGCAACTCTTATATCCGTAATTGCATAGTAGAATATGGCGGCTCCAACGGCAATATTTATATACCGTATTCGACCATGCCTGTCATTGAAAGCTGCGTGATCCGTAACGGTGCAATCGGCATAAACATATCAGGGAATTATGGCGTTGCCAGCGTCATCCGCAACTACATCGTGAACAATATTATCGGAGTGAAATGCTCCTCAAATGCCAATCCGATAATCGGAGGCTCTCTGGGCGACGCCAATAGCATCACAGGAAACACCAGTTACGGAGTGCAAAACACCACTTCCTCCCTGACGGTCAATGCAGAATACAACTGGTGGGGAGACGCTTCGGGTCCTTACCACGCGACAAACCCCACGGGAACCGGTAATCCGGTCTCGAATTACGTGGATTTCATACCCTGGCGCACCACCATCATCGGCGATTCTCCATCCCGGTTCTATCTGCTTCTGCCTGTCACTGCCAGCGTTTTGGAAATCCTCACACCTCTGCTAACCTGGGAGGAATCGATTGATACAACCCCCGGGGATGTGGTCACCTACACTGTGGAACTGGCTTTGAATAGTAGTTTCACTTCCGGTCTCATCACTTATTCAGGTTTATCCGCCACTTTCCTGCAGGTTCCATCCTCAACCCTGGCTGACGACACGCACTACTTCTGGAGGGTGAAAGCCACCGACACGCAGAATCAGACCACTCTGTGTTACGACAACTACTTCTATTTTGATACTGCCGTTCCGGAAGCGCCTTTGCCATTTAATCCGCTTTCTCCGGCATATAATGCCACAGTGAATTTCACCAGCAATCTGTTTGTCTGGGAGCCAGCCATCGATCCTGATGCCGGGGACATGATCACCTATACTGTGTATCGGGACCTGTCCGCCGGGTTTGAATTTGCGGAAATACTGGCCACTTCAGCCACCTCGATCTACTCGGGATTCTGCTCTCCCGGCAGCATCTACTACTGGAAAGTGCAAGCCACCGATCTCACCGGGCGCTCCACTTTCAGCCCCACCTGGCAGTTCTACGTCAATCCTGACGCCAAACCCAGGGCACCGGCGTATTTTAACCAAACTGTATTAGGTTCGGATCTTCAGATCACCTGGGACGCCGTTCCCGGCGCCGATTCCTACGACGTGTATTTCTCCACGAATCCCTATAGCGGATTCAGCCTGGAACAGAACGTGTCCAGTCCTCTGTATCTCGATCTGGGTGCCGCATCCGGCCCGCGGGGATTCTACCGGGTGGTTTCTATCGATTCCCATTGGTTTAAAAAGAATGGCAGGCCACGGATCAAATCTCCGCTGCCAACATGAATGGCCCTGATATTGTAGCCATACTCGAGCCAACGGCAGAATAGGTCCGGTAGCCTTTTTTGGCTTTTGGGCATATTTTGGGCCGCCTCAAAGCTTGCGCGTTAAGCGGGTAAGAAAGCCCCGACGTTTGATTCTGGAAGCAGGGCGCGCAGATCTGCCGCTTCTCTTGCCCGTTGCTGGATGGCGCGCCATTGCTCTGCACATGGCTAAGTTTTGCGCGGCGCGCACAAAACCCGGACGTGGGTTGGACAAGAACGGGACATCCACGCACGAAGGCGAAAAGGTGGAGCACAGGAAATAATTGCTCGTTAGGAAGCTCAAATACCTACAGCGTCAGGCCCGGAATTCTCTCTGGGAATATCAGTCTGGATTCAGCGCCGGGCCAAAGCTTCGAACAGCGTCACTCCGGTTTCGATGCAGGCTTCGTCGGGTAGGAATCTGTCTGAATGCAGCGGTTGCCGGCAGCCAGACCCGAGCCAGAAGAGCAGGCCCGGATAGATAGTTGTGAAAAAGCCGAAATCCTCGCCGGTTAGGGCGGCCTCCGCCTCCTGAAATTCGATGCCGGCGACGGCACAAACTTCGCGCAGTTCCGCCACCAAATCGGGGTGATTGACCACCGGCTCATAAGTTCCCAAAAAATCCACATTTAAAGCTGCCCCGAATTTCTGAGCAGCCAAGGCGCCGTTCCGGCTGATGAGGTCATTGATCTTGAGGCTGACAGCCTTGTCCATACTGCGTTGCGTGCCCTCCAGCAGGCAGCGGTCCGGAACTACGTTGCGCACTGTTCCCGCCGTCATTTTGCCCACATGGCAGATCACTCTGTGCTGTTCTGATAGCTTTGCGATATCCGCTTCCATCAGCCTCATAAATTCGATTCCGGCTTTCAGTGCGTTGACGCCTTCCCTGGGAAAAGCCGCGTGGGCGGACTTGCCGATGAATTCAACATTGAATTCCTGGGGGACGCCGAAAAATACGCCGGAGCGGCTGGCTACGGTTCCCACCGGCATTCCGCTGGCGACGTGCAACGCGAAGACCGCCTCGACATCGAAGCGCTGGATGAGACCTTCCGCGATCACGCTCTGAGCGCCGCCTTCGCCTTCTTCGGCAGGCTGGAAGAGGAAGAGCAGGTTGCGCGTCAGCGCGTTTTTCACCACCCGCTCGACCAGGCCCAAAAGCACCGTCATGTGGATATCGTGGCCGCAGGCGTGCATCATTCCAGCGTTTCGCGAGGAAAATTCGCAGCCGGTTTTTTCCGGAACTGGCAGGGCGTCCATATCCGCGCGGAAAAGCCTGTAAGGGCCTCCGCCGTGGCTGTATTCCACCAGGATGCCGGTATTGGTGACAAATTCGTGGATCCGGATGCCTGCGATCCCGCCCAGATGTTTCAGGAGCAGGTTTTTGGTGGCCTCTTCGCGGAAGGCGGGTTCGGGGATCTGATGCAATTCGCGACGGATGGCTGCAAGCTCGAAACTCATAATCTGCCAGCCAACCGGGCGTGTTTGATCAAGATGCGCACGGCGTTGGTGGCCGCGCCCAGGCGGACGTTGTGGCCCACATTCCAGAAACATACGGAATTTTTTCCGGTTCCCTGGCGCAGGCGGCAAACGTGGCTGTCATTGGAACAGCCCAGATCGCGGGGGGTGATATAGGTGTTTTCCTCAAAGACGATGGATTCGGCCTGTTTTAGTTCGCGGGTGGCCACGTCCAAATCTACTTCGCGGGCAAATTCAGCATAGATGCTTTCACTGTGGCCGTAGAGGACGGGCACGCGCACGGTGGTGGCGCAAATTTCCAGATCCTTCAGGTTCAATATCTTGCGAGTCTCGAAGTGGAGTTTTTCCTCTTCTTGAGAATAGCCGTTATCGGCAAAGGCGCCGATCTGGGGGATCACGTTGAGGTCGATGATTTCCGGATAAATGCCCTTGTCGTCGCTGCCGGAGCGCTGTGCCCCGAGCGTCGCCACACCCTGATGTCCGCTGCCGGAAACGGATTGGTAGGTGCTGACCACCACTTTGCGGAGTCCGAACAGCCTGTCCAGCACCGCGAGGGGCAAAACCATCTGGATGGTGGTGCAATTCGGATTCGCGACGATGCCCTGGTAAGCTTTGAGCAGATCTCCGTTTATTTCCGGCACGACGAGCGGAATATCCGCTTCCTGCCTGAATCCGGAGGAGTTGTCGATCACCACGGAACCGGCAGAGACGGCACCAGGCGCAAAACTGAGGGCCACTCCCGCCCCGGCTGAGAAAAGCACATAATCGAAAGCTTGCTGCAAGGAGCTTTCTGTCAGCTCGCGCACTGTGATGGCCTTATCGCCGTAGTAGAGTGTGCTTCCCGCCGACCGGGCGGAAGCAAAGAGTTCCAGCGAGCTCACGGGAACCGCGAATTCCTCCAGGCAGGTGATCATCATGCGGCCCACTTCGCCGGTGGCGCCAATAATGGCTAAATTCATAGTAAAATCCTTAACATTATTAAATCTGTAAAATCCTTTTCCTGCAGGGCTGGGCTTTTGTCAATGCAAAACTTGACAAAAACAGGCCTCCGCGAATTTTCGTGCATGAAGTTGCGCCCCAGTAGCTCAGGGGACAGAGCAGCGGTTTCCTAAACCGTTGGTCGGATGTTCGAATCATCCTTGGGGCGCCATTTTTAAAGGATTTTATGGCCACATACGCAGCGGGTACCATCGTCTTTTTTTACCATCAAGCGGAGCTTTGCCTGGGCATTTTGACCGTGCAGGAAGAAAACCGCTGGCAGGTTCTGGACCTTGAAGGCAATGTTCATCTGTTATCCTCAGATCGCTTTGTCTTGGCTTCACGGAACAGCTATCTGCCGCCGGAGCAGTCCGCGCTTGTCACCTTCTCCAATTTGCTTGCAGATACCCTTCCCAGTCTCAATATGGAGGACATCCACGCCAAACTTTCTCTTTTGGAGAATGCCTTTACTTTTGAAGCGGCCGCGGAGACTGTCGGCTGCGATTCCGATGCAAGCCGCTTTACCCTATTTCAGTATTTGCGCCTCAGCGAGGACCGCTATCTGCTGAAAAAAGGCCTGTGGCGGGTGCGCACGGAGGAAGAGATTGCAAAATTTGAGTTACAAAAGAACTTTGACGCAGTCCGCGCGCGCTATCTAGAAGAGGTTGCCTCCTGGCTGAAACAGCTTCGTGAAGTTGATTTCGAAGCCGTACCTTGTGAAGCGGTGGATAACTCTTTGCTGGGTGATGATTTCCGCAAACAGCTTGCTACCGAATTGCGCGAACTGCTGAGCTCCAACGAACCGAAAGACCTGGCCCGGATCCTGCGCATCGGGGGGCAAAAGTTGGAAGACACCATCCATGTTCTGCGCCTCAGATTGAGCGATATTTCGCCAACAACCGATCCGATCGCTGCCGCAAGTGGAATTCCCATCTCTTTCAGACCCGGCCTTGCCGCTCAGGCCGTGAGTCCGGAACCTAGCGGGATCGAAGATTGCGAACCTTTCACTATCGACGCCGCAGACTCCCCCGATCTCGATGACGCTATCTCATGGCAGGAAACAGCCGCTGGCTGGCGTCTGGGTGTCCATATCAGTGATATCGCGGCCCGAATCCCCCTCCAGAGCGAACTCTGGACCGCAGCCCGGGATAGGGTGGCCTCACTGTATCTGCCTTCTCAGACCATTCCATTGCTGCCTGGGGAGCTCTCCGAAGATTCCTTCAGTCTGCGTGTGGGCGAACTCCGGCCGGCGTTGTCGCTCTTTGTGGAATTTGACCGGGAAGCTGGGATCAAAGAATATTCGTTCCGGCAGGGATGGGTGCGGGTCAGGAAAAATTTGAGTTACGAAAGCTTTGACAAACTCTTGCGGGAACAGGAACGCTCGCCGCTTTTGGAACTGTGCCGCAAGATATACCACGCCAGGGTGGGGGAGACGGAGGAGCGGAAACCGCGCTACACTTGGAATCTGAAAGTGACTGACGGAGATGTTGCGATGCTGCGGACGGATAATTGCAGCCCGGCGCGTTTCATCATCGAAGAACTGATGATCCTCTACAATCGGCTGCTGGCGGAACATGCCTGTCAGCAGAGGCTGCCGCTGATCTACCGCAACATTTCCCAGTTTCGCGAGGATGACGATGAAGAGTCGGGAAACTTTGGCATCCAGGCCTACCTGTCCACCGAGGCTAAATTCCACCCCGGGATCGGCGCTCAGGCCTATCTGCACGCGACCTCACCCATCCGGCGATTCACAGATATCGTCAATCAAGCCCAGTTTTCAGCACTGCTCGCGGGCCGCGAACCTGCCTGTACGCGCGATCAACTGGAAGATCTGATCCTGTCCATCGAAAAACGCCTGCAGCTTTTGCGGGCAGTGACCCACCGTAGCGAGCGCTACTGGTTACTGCGCTGGCTGGAACAAAAACACCTGGGCGAACCGCTGGACACGGTTGTGCTGCGCCGCCTCAAGCAGGGATATCTGGCAGAACTCACCCGCTGGGAAAAGCGAATCGTGCTGCGCTGCGAAGCCGGTTTGCCGCTGCGGGTGCCTGTGAAACTGGTGGTGGATTCTGTCGATGTGGAGGAATTGCTGGTGTTCGGAGATATTATTCCATAAACCCACCGGGAAAGATATTGCTGGACAAAAAGGGCGCTCCTACAGAGTTTGGCATCTACATTATATATTTGGGAAGTTTATTTGGACAACCCTCACCAACAAAATTGGTTGCGCAGCCGGGAAGCTACCGGCTGGGTCAATCTTCCGGACGCTGTGCAAGCGACCTGGCGGAAGCTTGGGTTCATGTGCGGCCTGGAAGTGCACCAGCAACTTAACACCGAAAAGAAGCTCTTTTGCCGCTGCACTGCGGGAAGATACCACGATTTCGACGATTTTGACGCCGAGATTGTGCGTCATATGCGGCCCACTTTGTCTGAATTGGGTGAATATGACGGCACCGCCTTGATGGAATTTAAGACGCGGAAAAAGATCATCTACCGCATCAAGAATGACAGCGCCTGCACCTACGAAGTGGACGACACTCCGCCTTTTCCGCTCAACCGGCAGGCTCTGGACCAGGCCTTGCGCATCGCCCTACTGCTCAAAATGAACATCGTGGGCGAACTGCACATCACCCGCAAGCAGTATCTGGACGGCAGCATCCCCACAGGTTTCCAGCGCACCACCATCCTGGGCATCGAGGGCGAATTCCCCATTTCCAACAAAACCATCCGCGTCATCCAGTTTTCCATCGAAGAAGACAGCTGCCGGGAGGTGTCCGACTTTCGCCATACCCGCGTTTATTTTGCCGACAGGCTGGGGATGCCGCTGATCGAAACGGTTACCTATCCGGATATGCTCACCCCCTGGGAGGCAGCGGAAGCCGCTCAGAATATACGTTTTATCGCCCGGAGTTCAGGCCTGGTGAGAGTCGGTATCGGCGCCGCGCGCGAGGATGTTAATGTTTCCATCACAGGCGGCACCAGGGTCGAGATCAAAGGCGTGGCCCATATCTCCTGGATTCCCAAGCTCACGCACAACGAGGCTTTCCGCCAGAAATCGCTGCTGCTGATCCGGGAGGAACTGCAAAAACGGGTGTCCAACCCCAAGACTTGGAAGATCAGCCATGTTTTCCCCGATCCCGCCCTCTTGTGGTATGTTCCGGTTCTGAAAGAAGCAAGTAGCCAGGGCTGGAAGCTGATTGCGGTCAACTTACCCTACTTTGACGGGATTCTCAGTTTCTTCAATCAGCCGGGCGGCTGTTTCGCCGACGAGATTTCCGACCGGCTGAAAGTGATAGCCTGCTTGGAAAAACCCAACATGTTCCACTCCGAGGATTTTGCATATCCGGCTTCTGAACCTTTGAAACAAACCGCTGCTACCTTAGCCGGGCAAGGCCTTGACAATGAGGTCTGGCAAAAAATCCGGGAAGAACTGATGGCTGGTCCTGAAGACGCGCAAATCCTTTTCTGGGCTCCAGAGGAAGATATTAAAACCGCTTTGGAGACCATCGAAGAGCGCTGCCAAATGGCGTTTCAAGGGGTTCCCAACGAGACCCGCAAATCCCTGCCTGACGGCATTACCCTCTTTGAACGGGTCTTGCCGGGGGCGGACAGAATGTACCCGGATACAGATTCGGCGCCGATTCCCATTGATGATGGAATGATTGAGGCGGCCGGCAAGGATTTACCCACAGATCTGGCCACCCGCTTGAAACAGCTGGCCGATTGGCAAATCCCCGCGGATGCCTACACTTACTTGCTGCGCAACAACCTGATGCCGGTACTGGAAGATCTTTCCGCCAAACACGGAATCGAACCCAAACGTCTGGGCCTGCTTTATGCCCATCTTTTAAAAGGATTGCAGAGCCGCGATCCCCTTCCCTTCGACAAGCAGCGGGTGGAAGACCTCTTGATCTTTGTTATGCAGCGCGGTCTCAGTCTGGACATCCTTCCCGCGATGCTGAAAGTGCTCTTCGAACAGCCCAACATGCAATTTTCGTCGGTGCTTGCGGTGATCGGCTACAAAGAAATACCCGCTCTGGATATTTTGGAACAGATACCTCTGCTTAAAGCACTGTGGCCCCGGGCAAAAACTCGCGGTCTAAAACGTCCGGACGCAATCCAGAACTGGATGATGGGACGCCTGCGCCAGATGGCTCTGGGAAATGTTCCGCTGGCGGAGTTGAGGCAGGCTGTCGGAAAAGAGCTGTCCACAAATTGCACAGATTAACACGAATTACTAAAAACAATTGTAATTGAGATAGAAGAGAAGTCTGATGGGTAACGAACAGGATTTCCTTTTCAAAGATGAATGCTACAAGATCGTGGGCGCGTGCATGGAAGTACATAGGACCCTGGGATGTGGTTTTCTGGAAGCCGTTTACCAGGAAGCTCTGGCCATCGAGTTTCAACACCAGGGTATCCCCTTTGAACGTGAAAAAGAATTTGACATTACCTACAGGGGTTTCGTTCTGCCCAGAACATATAAAGTCGACTTCCTCTGTTACGGACAAATAATCGTGGAACTAAAAGCCTTGACCCAGTTCACGTCCGACAACACAGCCCAGATCCTTAACTATTTGAAAGCATCTGATCTGAGAGTCGGACTGCTGATCAACTTCGGCTCCCACAGCCTTCAGCACCAACGTTTCAGATTGTAGATCGTCCACAAATTACACAGATTAACACATATTAAATGATAAAGATAAACAATAGGATACGGCAAATAGATATGAGAACCTTGCCCGATGAGTTCAGCAAGTATGTCTTTACCCATATACAGACCTACAAGACTCAATGTCAACTTTGTGCCTTATCGTACTTATGTTCATGATATTTTAATTTGTGTAAATATGTGTAATATGTGGATAGCCAAATAGATGCTTGACCTCTTCAAAGGTTATAAAGGCCGCGCCCTCGAGGTGCTGAAAAGTTTTCAGGCGCGGGTCTGGGGCGATAACACCGTCCAGACAACCCGCGGCAGTTTCCAGGGTATCATCCTGCCCCGCAGCGAAAATGACGACGACCGCCATATCGTGCTAAAACTCGCCACCGGTTACAACGTGGGCATCGACGTGGATACCATTCAGGACATGCAGGAGACCGGCTACAAGGAAGCGCATTACAAGATTCCCGAAAAGCAATTTCCTGTCACGCCGGGACTGCCGAACGTCAAGCTGCTGGGAACTGGCGGCACCATCGCCTCGCGCCTGGATTACCGCACGGGAGCGGTGATTCCCGCGTTTTCTCCCGGCGAGCTTTACGGCGCCGTGCCCGAACTGGCCGAGCTTTGGCACCTGGACACGGAAAAGCTTTTTGCCGTTTTTTCTGAGAACATGGGCCCGGAGCAGTATAAAAAGCTGGCTATATCGATTGGCAAAGAGGTCGAGCAAGGTATAGACGGCATCATCATCGGCCACGGCACAGACACCATGCACCACACCGCCGCGGCGCTTTCCTACATGCTGCAGGACCTGCCCGTCCCCGTGGTGATGGTTGGTTCACAGCGTTCCAGCGATCGCCCTTCCTCAGACGCAGCCCTGAATCTGATGCACTCCGCCTATGCCGCCGGGCATTCCGATATCGCCGAGGTGATGGTCTGCATGTTCGGCCCCACCAGCGACGAATACGGCCTCCTGCACCAGGGCACCCGGGTACGCAAGATGCATTCCTCCTACCGCAGCACCTTCCGCACCATCGGCGATGTGCCCATCGCCCGGGTCACCCGGGACAGCGTGATACCCATCAAAACGAGTTACAACAAGCGCCGTACCGATAAAAAGGTGATAGTGCAGCCCTTCTTTGAGGAACGGGTGTCCATCGTCTATTACTATCCAAATATGCATCCGGACATCATAGATTCACTCACCGATAACGGTTACAAAGGAATCGTGATTGCCGGTACTGGCCTCGGGCATGTGAACAAACCCCTCTATCCCGCCATCCGGCGCGCAGTCGCCAAAGGGGTGCATATCTATATGACCGTGCAAACCCTCTGGGGCTATGTACATATGTTTGTCTATGACACGGGACGGGACCTGATGAGCATGGGCGTGGTGCCTGGTGAAAACCTGCTGCCTGAAGTGGCCTACATCAAGCTGGGCTGGGCATTGGGGCAGACCACCGATCCGGGAAAAGTGCGCGAACTGATGCTTACCCCCATCGCCGGGGATATCACCGCTGGCGAACCCTACAACGGTTACCTCGTCTTCCAGGGCGGCATCCCGGAGGTGGAGGAGTTTATCAGGCAGCATCACAAATGATTGCCAGCAAAAAAAGTTGTGTCAATATCAACTGATTAGGACCTGCTCAATTTGAATAAATCCAAATTATGAACTTCCTTTCTATTGATGTATGTTTAATCGGTATGAATCGGCAGGAAAGCTGTTCAGCAATACCGAACCGATATTTTTTAGTTAATAAGGCCATATATTATACAAGGAGAAAAATTTATGCATCTGATTATTGTTTTGCCAGCTTTCAATGAAAGCGCCAGCATAGAAACTGTGCTGTCTTCTATACCCTGCAGCTTTCGAGGGATTGAAAGGTATAACGTTGTAGTGGTCGATGATGGATCAACTGATGATACCAGGATACTGGCTGAAAAGATTGGCGCAACAGTTGTCACCCACAACCTTAACCTGGGAGTGGGGGCAGCATTTCAAAGTGGAGTAATCAAGGCTTTACAACTGGAAGCGGATATTATGTTGAACATTGATGCCGACGGGCAATTCAATGCCGTAGATATCCAAAGCGTGATAAACCCCATAATCGAAGGAAAAGCTGATTTTGTAACAGCGTCCAGGTTCATAGACAAAACATTGAAACCTAAGATGCCTTGGATCAAGTATTTCGGCAACAAAATCATGTCACAGCTAATCAGCAAATTGACCAAAAGAAGGTTCTATGACGTTTCCTGCGGATTCAGGGCCTATTCAAAAGAAGCCTTGTTGAGGCTAACTCTGTTCGGTAAATTCACTTATACTCAAGAAACTTTCATTGACCTTGCCTTCAAGGGGATGAGGATAAAGGAGATTCCTGTTCGGGTGAGAGGTGAGAGAGAGTATGGTAAGTCCAAGGTGGCATCGAACTTATTTAAATACAGTTTGAACAGCCTGAAGATAATCCTGCACTCCTTCATGGATCACAAGCCCTTAAGCGTGTTTGGAGCTTTAGCTTTGCTGCAGTTCTTGATTGGCTTGGTATTTGGCATTTTTTTCATAATCCATTATATTCAGACAGGCAGGTTTTCACCCCGAATATGGGCAGGATTTACTTCTGCTTTCTTTTTTGTCATGAGTTTTCTTATTCTGGTATTCTCATTGCTTGGTAATATGCTGGGAAGGATAAGAAGGATACAGGATGAGATATTATACAACCTGAAAAAAAAAGTTTAAACAAAACGATGATCTGTGCAAAACAATTGATTGGGATTTATCAGGATTGTATATAGATATTTCTGAAGGGTATTAGATGAAATCTGAAAAGTGCAGCAAAATTGCCTTGTCATTCGATATTGAAGACTGGTATCATGGAGCACCGGTTTCCGGTTCGTCAATATCAAAATATAGTTCATTGAGCGAATTCATAAAGGACTCTGAACACACAGCAATTGATTGCATAACTGAAGAAACTAAATGCATATTAAAAATACTTAAGGAACATGAGATCAAGGCGACTTTTTTTGTGGTTGCTGATGTGGCAGAAAGATACCAGGAATTGACATCATGTTTAAAAAAGAGTCCACATGAAATAGCTTCTCATAGCTTCTCTCACCACTCGGCCATTGATAGTCGCACAAAAAAACCATTAAAGTCATTTGGAGAATGGACTGATGAGCAGAAAGGAGCCAAACAGGCTCTGGAAGCAACCTTTGAAAGAGAAATTATTGGTTTTAGAGCCCCCAATGCATATTTTGCAAACTGGATGATTCAACCTCTTCACGAGATGGGCTTTAGGTATGATTCCTCAATAGCACACAATAGTTTCTATAATAAAACAAATGTAAGGCTAAGGAATATTCCTACTTATCCTTATTATTTGAGCACCCACGATTTGGGTCCTTGGGGCGAATTCGAAGGTTTAGTTGAGTTGCCATGGAGTTATTATAAACTAGGCAGAGTTCTAAAAATACCTGCTGGTGGAGCTTTTTTTTTTAGGGCTTTGGGATATAATTATTTCAGGATGACGCTGGACCGAGCGCTGAAAGATGGAGACACGATGTTTTATCTTCATCCTTTGGATATTACACGGAAAAAAATTCCGGAACAGAACCTGTTGAAACGTCCGGCATTTTGGATTAACAAAGGCAGAAGAACCGAAAGAAGCTTCATAAGAGTGTTACAAAAATATCGGGATAGATTAACAACCTGCCGTAATGTTTACCAGAGGTTTTTGACGTGCGAGTGAATAGCAAGGTTCTCAAATGGACAGTCCAACTGATGGTTACAACAGCACTTATGTGGCTCGCGTTTAAGAAAGTTGATGTTTCAGAACTACGTAATGTGCTCGGCGATGTGAAAATCCTGCCCTTGCTCCTGGTGCCATTTTTGCTGGCTATTGATCTATTACTTAATAGTTTTCGAGTGAGAGGCCTCTATAATTTTTACGGAATATACCCGAAGCTATCCACAGTAGTCAGCATCAAACTTCATGGCCTGTTTTTTTCGTTGTTCTTCCCCTTGCTGGGTGACGCATACAAAGTTCATGCTTTTAAGGGAGAATATGGAGCCAGCTACTGGAAAAATTCGCTTGTCATTATTTTGGACAGGCTGATATTTACTTTTGGCTTAACTGTAATACTTGCTCCGGTCTGGGTTTTATCAGTTATAAGAGTTAGCAATCTCCTTAAAGCCGGAAACGCCTTTTTGCTTATATTGGAGCTAAAGATTTTTGTTTTCCTAAATCAACCGAAGTTTCTCGGTTGGTTTAAGAAAATCTTTGCCCGCACAAAAATAAACGGAATATTGAGCCATGTTAACATCGAGAAAAAACCCGGTTATGTTTATGAATTGATAACGAATTCCGCAATAGCCATTCTACGGCATTTCATTGACGGATTATTCTTTCTTACGATAGCTTATGCGATAATGCGCCAGATAGATTTTAATATACTGTTGTTCATGTTTTGTGTTTTTTCCATTACTTTGGCCAGGGTTATACCAGTTTCAGTTGGTGGGATTGGCCTGAGGGAGTACATTGCTTTACTGATCTTTCCGCAGATTGGATTAACGGCCGAAGTCGGCTTTACAATTGCCTTCGTAGTTTCTTCAATCTATATACTGCAGGGGATTTTGGGTGGCATTTGGTTCTTATTTAGCAAAGTCATAAAAGCCAGGCAAGTAACGAGGCAAGTGAATGGTATCTGAAAAACCCTTCTCCCTAAAAAAATCGATTATATATTTATCGGGCAGAAGAGTAGATACATTTTTTGAGAAGGACTCTCTCTTTTTCATGGGCAGGGACGCGTTAACCTTTATCCTGGATACATTGGGTGTCAACCATGACACAAAAGTCATGCTGCCAGCTTATACCTGTGTTGAGAATATTATCCCCTTTATCAAGCGAGGGGTGAAACCTTATTTCTACGATGTTGATAATGATCTTGAAGCAGACATAACGAGCATTGAGGATTCTATTGCCAAAGAGGGTGTTGACTTAGTGCTTTATATTAATTATTTTGGCAGGGTTCAAAAACAGATAAAAAGCTTGAAGCTTCGCTACGGGAATCAACTTACTTTAATAGAAGACTGCTCTCATTCATTGTTAAACAGCAAATCTGGAGATACGGGAGATTTTGTTTTTGCCAGCTTAAGAAAAATACTGCCGCTTCCGGATGGAGGCCTACTGAAAATAAACAATGGAGTGGTGAAACAGTCCCAATATGGCCTGCGCTTAGTTTCTGACATTAGCGCTATAACAATTCTACTCAAAGAATGTGCTTTGCTAAAAAAAATTCCTGTATCCCGTAGGAGTATATCCAGTTTCCCAAGCTTAGCCTGGAGAGCAAAAGGAAAGGCAAGCAAATACATGCCACAGTCTCGTATTTCAAAAGAGATTTTAACCCGTCTGCAGCCCGAGGAAATTGTTGCCAAGCGACGGAGTAATTTCCTCTGTTGGGATAGGAAACTGGAGAGCGATAATATTATGAAGGTTTTAAGAGATATTGATATCCCCGATTGTCCTTATGGCTACCCGATTTTGATCAGACAAAGGAATGAGCTTGTTAGCAAATTGCGGAACAGGGGGATATATATGAAAGTTGATTGGCCTTGGCACAAAATGACCAGCATTAATCATGCCAGATCTTATGAATTGTCGATGCACTCAATAACTCTGCCTGTTCATCAAGATATCGATGAAATGACTATTGATAAGATAATCAATGAGATCAACAGGATTATAGGCAAAGATTGGAGTTATAAAAAGAGACTGGAGTTATGAAAAGAGTATTCGTTACCGATGGCATTGCTCCTGCCACCCCTGCAATAATGGAGTCTTTGTCAATGTCTGGTTGTCACGTTTTTGTTGGGGAGTCATTCAAATATAACGCAGCCTTCTTTTCAAAACACTATCTGCGCAGTTTTATATACCCTGACCAAGCTACTGACCCTGAAGGGTTTGCTGATAGTCTGACCGCGTTTCTTAAGAAAGAAGGGATTCAATATTTAATCCCGGTACGCTCCTCCACAATCGAAGCAGTTCTCAAACATAAGGACAAGTTCACTTCAGCCGGAATAAAAACGCTTTTACCAGATTACCCAGACTGGATTGCTGGCGAATATAAGCACCTAACCATTCAGGCTGCACTCCAAAATGGAGTTCCTGTTCCCGCAACTATTTTTGAATCAAGCTACTCATACAGAGAGATTGTTTCCAGCCTGTCAGGCCCGTTCATGCTCAAAGTAAGTAAGTCAAGCGGGGCTCGAGGTGTTTTTCGTATTAGCAACGAGGTCCAGTTCCATCGTATATGCGCGCAACTGAGAAAAGCTAAGGCAGATTTCTTTTACCAAGAACTCATAGCTCCGGGTGGAAGATCGTGCAATGCTTCATACTTATTCAATCAACGCGGGGAAATCAAGGCATGGTTCTTAATGGAAAAAATTCGGCAGCATCCGATAGAGGGCGGAAGTACATCCTATGCCAGATCAATCAAGGATAAGGGCCTTTTGAGTTGCGGATGTAAGTTGCTGGAAGCTCTTCATTGGAAAGGAGTGGCAGAAATTGAATTCATGCAAGATCCTCAAGACGGTAAGTTCAAGCTACTCGAGATTAACCCCAGGTTCTGGAATCCGGTTTTACTGGCAATTAAAGCTGGGGTAGATTTCCCCAAACTAATGGTTCAGGCGATGAATAACGAAGAATTGGAGTGCGTATTTGATTATAAGCAGGATATTGGGTTTACTTTTTTCCCTTATGAATTGATCAACTTGATCAAAGGTAAAAACCTTGGGGTTATCAAGAATATCTTTCGGCCAAATAATATATATGACAATTTTCTAAAGCTGAGTGATCCCGGCCTGTTTTGGGGTATGGTGGTTCAGGTCGTTTATTTGGCAATAACGGGCAATTCTGTCATTAAAAGGAAAATCGGTTGACTGGGAGTTCAGATAAAATGAATCTTGCAAAATTCAGTAGTCCTGCCAAGAGATTTATGAGTTCAGGTAATAAGGGCTATTTACTCTCTCTGATCATTTTGGTGATTCTTGTCAATGCTGTCATTGCCCAACGTTTTTGGTCAGAGGAGATAAAGCCCAGAGGTGATGATCGTGAGTATCATGAAACAGCCAAAGCCATTATGAAAGGCTCTTCAATAGTACATTTAGCAGACGGAGACACTGATATTGGGCATAATATGGCACCTGGATACTCTTTTCTTGTTGCGGGAGTGTACAAGATATTTGGACCCAGGCCTGGAGCTGTTTTTTATATGCAGATCCTGTTTCAGGCATTAGTGACGCTCATGCTCTTTTATCTTCTCTCCCAAATGTCAAATCGATTTGTCTCGTACCTTTTTTGTTTGTGGCTTACCGCCTACCATCAAATATGGAAATATAATTATCTCATAATGATTGAAGCATCCACGATATTATTGTTGGTCTTCGTGATTGTGATGTTTTTTAAGTTTTTACAAACTGGCACAAAAATTTACCTGTCCCTCTTTTCGGTTTTGTTCGGCAGCCTGATTTTCGTAAATAACCGCTTCATTTTTCACTTTGCTGGCCTAAGCCTGTTTCTTGCATTTCAAGCCGCCAAGGGAAAGATAATTCGATGGAAGCAGATGGTCCTGGTGATTGTAGGGGTGGTTCTGGTGCTACTGCCTTGGCATATCAGGCAGTACAGTACTTACAGCAGGTTGGTATTTTTTTCGCCCAAGAGGACATCCGCCTTTATCCCTGACCAATTCGAAAAAAAAATCACTGGGGTAGAAATTGTGCCAGGAGAATATAGTTCCCAACAGGTTAAAACCTATAACGAATATGCAGAGGAACTTGGTGATAGGAAAAACTGGAGCGTCGAAAGAACTGAAAAGACATTGTCAGGGTTTACTCAAGCAAAATACAATGAGCTTGTTTTTAAACATAACAAGGTTGTTTCCAGCTTGCCCAGGATAATTTTTTCCCGGCTGGCCGAATTTTGGCGGATATGGCAATTTGACTACTCTTTTGCGCCCGGTGGTGATACAAGAATTGTGCCGCCGGCCAAGCTTTCGGTAAATATCCTGAATATTCTGTTTTTGCTCCCCATGTTTATGTTGTTTCCAGCTGGCATATTTTATGGCCTGAAACAAAGGAACATGATGATTCAGCTAATGAGTTTGATAATCCTTTTACATTGGTTCCTGCACGGCATAGTACATTATACGAGCCGTTACAGAATAAGCGTTCTGCCACTAATATTCTTTGTAGCATGGTACGCAGGATATTGTCTTTTTAAAGATATTTCGGGTGAACGTGCCAATATTGAAAAGGGCTTTGGTCAAAACAAGAACAATCATACACCAGGATTGATGATTTGACCCTTCATCAACATCGTCGCCAAATAGACTTTGAGAGGTAAGAAATGGAAAAGAAACAAGGCAATGAGTTTCCCAAAGCAGCTTATATTATTGTGTTGCTTTTGCATTGCATGTTGGCTTTGACGAGTTGCCATACCAAGCCTGAAACTGGAGATGTTAACGGGATGGTATCTTTGGTCAACGACACGGCCGACCTCGCAAATGATCCGTGGGATAACAGCAGTGTAACAGTTGCTCTATATGAGTTGGCTGAGTTGGATACTACCCTGTTAAGGATAAATGCTGAATATCCTCAGGTGGGAATCCAGATCAGCCAGGAAACAGAATTCGATCACCGTAACGCCGACCCTATTGTATTAACATATAGTGATGCTGTCGGTCATTTTCTTTTCAAGGGTATTGACCCGGGAACATACAACCTGGTATATTTGAAGGAAGGATGGGGACTTGCGTATCGTTACGGTATAAAAGTAACGCGTGGAGAGATTACAAATCTGGATACCTGTGAGCTATACCCTGCTCAAGATTTTAGCTTCACAGTGAGTGAAGAGGTGGTTTTCAAAACAGATCATTGTTACTGTATTAACGGCATTACTAATTTCATCGGAAACATTGAGATGGAACCTCAGGCCCGGATTTATGGGGAACCGGGAGCAATTATCAGATTTTATGGGAATGTCACTACTTCGAGTTCCGAGAAGAACGAAAATGCTTGGAGGATCGCCTCATCGGAATCCATATATACTGCCGCCCGTAGGGAACTTGACACTGGGGACTTTATGACTGTAATTGAATTCCATGGAACGGATCTGGACATCAATAATGGAATCATAAGTCACATAAGTAACTCGGTGGCCTTTTTAGGGAATTCATGTGATTTTTCCTACAGTATTGTTCGGTTTTGCGGAGGCGGAATATCCATTCCTCTGGGTTCTGCAAATATAAGTAATGTAATAGTAATGGAGGGAACAAACTATGGAATAAACTTGGCGTCAAACTCAACCGAACCATCGCAAGTGGTTAACAGCATAATAGGCAGGATGGGTGATGGGATCAGTGTGCGTGTGATAGGCTCTTATAGTATAAGCAACTGTTATTTTTTCAGTAATAACAACGCTATATGGCCAGATAACTGTGTGGGGTCTATAATCCATAACGCATTTGAAAA
>CAXYWN010000001.1:0-32800 GCA_964292625.1 uncultured bacterium | reverse complement strand
TCATAAGCGCTATCTGACCGACGCCCACAGCTCCGATCGCCGCCGCCATAATAGGCGCCAACCACGCTGGTTTGATCGTCAGCGCATTGGTCACACCCTCGGCTGTATTCATAATCGCAGATACGATTTGCATCGCCTGTTCCGCTTTCTTCATTTCACGCACTTTTTTCTCATATTCAGCATTAATCTTTTCTTTCTCAGCTGCCAGCCAGACGTCTGTTTTGCGTTCCTTTTTAGCGCGCTGCTCGAGTTTATCCAATGATTCTTGTTTAGCTGCATCCAGGTTGGCGTAGAGTTGATTCCAAATGCTGCTGATCTGATCTGCCAGCACCTGAAACTGTCCGATGATCATCTGCTGTTGCGAGGGATCGACACCCAGATCGTCCATCATCTTATTCCAGATAGGCTTTTGATTGGATTCGTGCTGTTCCAGATCGAGCTCACCAAGCCGTTTCTTCAGGAGATTTGCCTTCTCCTCTGCAGAAACATCCATCTCATCGACGTCCTCCTCGATGCGCGCGTGTTTATAGTCATAATAATCATCCAAACCAAACTTCATCTCATTATAATAGGATGCCTGATCTGAATCTCGATTCACCGCCAGTTGTGCTGCCTGTGCCCGCTTCAGATATATCTTCAGAAGATCCTTCTCAGCCTGAGTCACCTCTCCATCCGCCTCCACGATCGCCTTCAGACTTCGATAATACTCCCAGCTCTTATCCGCGATCTCGCCGTAAGTAGCCAGGCCCATCTCCCGCAAATCGCTCAGATGGCTCATTTCGTCATTATAAGCCGCCTCAAACTGCTCGATCGGACGATTATCCCAAGACGCCTTCTCCGCTTCAAATAGAGCCTTCTGTTCGTCTATCCATACCTGACGGGCTGCCTCCTGAACAGGAAACAGTTGCTCTCCCTCTTTTTCGATCTGCGCCAGCTTCCAAGCCGAATACGAACTGTCATAAAACTTCACCTGATCATAGTGCTCTGCAACCTGCTTCTCTCGCTCTGCATCATATTTGGCATTCACAGCCGCAATATCAGCATCCTGCTTATCCCTCAGCAGCCGAAATGCTTCACTCTTCTCACTAAACAGCGCTTTCTCTTTCTCATATTGCTTTTCAATTGCCTCTATCTCAGCCCGCCTGTTTGCCTCCGCTTGATTGAACTTCGCATCCTCCAAACGCTTCTGCTCCATCATCCTATCAACGGCTGCCTGCCGCCCATCGTCCTTAGTTTCCTTAGTTTCTTCTTTGCCACCGCCACCACCACTTCCGGGAGTCTCCACTTCAGTCTTCTCCTCTTTCGGTGGTCCGGATTTTTCCATTGTTGCGATGCTTTCTTTCTGGATGGCGGCTGCCCGCAGCAGATTTGCCGCTTTTTGCAGCGCAGCTTCTTCCCTCTGTGTAAAATGGCTGGTCTGTCCAGCCAGACTTTCAAACCCGGTTGCCATAACTCTTAACGTATATGCCGAGATCTCAGCAGTGGAAAGCAACTCTTTTTTATAGCCCGACAACGCAGCCAGTGCCGTCGCTCGAGCACCTGTAAAAGCTACATCTAACCAGCCAAACTCCTTCAGCACCTCAAACGCTTCGATCCGCTTATCTCGCACTTCCAGCTTCGCGATCTCTATACTGTTATTCCACATCTGTCTCCCGAGGCTTGCCAGTTCACCCTTAGCGTTTTTAGCCGCGATCCGCACGCCATCCAGTTTGCTGGCATAGCTGCCTGTGCTGTTGATCAGAGCCGGATAGCGTTCCTGCAGTTTGTCGTTGACTCCCTTCAGTTCTGCCTGTTCCTTACTGCTGCGCTTGGCTTTACTGGCCAATTCCTCATAGCGGCTTGCCAGTTTGACGGTCGAGTTTGCGAGGTCTTTCTTCTTCTGCAGTTCGTCGTTCGCCATTTCAAGCGCTTCTTTCGATGCGGAAATCCCATCCCGCATCGCCGCGGTATTTTTCTTGAAAATGGCTGTTAAGCCCGCATACGCCGCTGTGATGCCGATGATGATCCAGCCCACGGGGCCGATGCTTGCCAGAAACGCCTTCACTCCGTTACCCGCAGCCACAAACGCCGCACCCAAGCCCTTCATGGCGCCGCTGAAGCTGAGCGAGGTCAACACTGCCCCTTTTTGCACAGCCAGCACCATAATCATGCTCGCCACCTGCTTTTGCTGTTCAATAGTGAGCGCTGCAAATGCCGCCCGTTGGCTCATGATCGCCAGAGCGGATTTGATCCAGAGCGCATTCAGGATGATCAAGCCCACCGTCATCGCCTTCTGCTCGCCGCTCATTGCGGTAGCAGCCTCGATCAGAGGTTTCAAGGTGTTGGTGAGATCCTGAATCACCGGCAGCACACCTTCGCCCAGGACTTCCAGGAAGTCGCCCCACACATTTTTGAGCTGCTCCATGCTGCCCATCTGGCTCTGCGCATACTCCTCTGCGAGGGGAAAGTAGCCCATCCCGATCTGCAGCACCTGGCCAAATTTCTCCGCCTGGGTAGCGGTCTCATCCAGCACGATGCCATAGCGTCCCAGCATCGAGGTATTCCCAGCGGCAGCCTTGCCCACCAGGTCCATCGCCGTCGCCAGATCGATCCCAAAAGCATTTCCCAAGCCGATAGCCGCCTTGGTCGCCTTTTCCAATTGGCTCACGTCGCCAAAGCGGGCAATATTCTGCAATTGCGCCATGGAAGCGCGCAGCATATCGTCCTCATAGACGGTCACTTTTTGGAGGCTCGCGGCAAATCGGCTCAGCCGCGCACTGTTGTTCTCCACCTCCAAGCCGGTAGCCCGCAGTGATCCTTTCAGCTTGATGCCTGCCGCTTCTGCTTCCCCGGCAGCCCGCACGACGGTGCCGATCGTCTGTTCAAACACTCCATAGATTTGGCGCACGCCGCTGATCACAAAGCCTGCCTGGGTGGCGAATGAGCGAAAGCTTTCAAACGCATCCTGCAGCGGCTGTTTGAGGTCACGCAGGATGCCCAGTTTGGCTTTGGATAAATCCACGTCCACAGGTATCTTACGTTCTGCGCCGATCTCCTGCAGAATCTTAACCAGCTCAGCCTTACCCTTAAAATCCAGGTTGATTACAAATCTTGTTTCGCTCATTTGCTTATCCTTTCTTTATGCATTATACTCTCCACAGAGGTATCATCATGCTTGCAGCCATATTTGTCTTTGGAGTGCTGGTTTTTGCGGTGTTCAAGCTCATCCTGATGCTCGGGAGCGGCTCCCGCAAAACAGGCATCCAGGAGATCGACAAGATCCTGAAAAAATAGCTCATCTGCCACTGGATGCCATAAACGGACACAGCAGCATGCTGCGTTCTTCTGCCCACATCCCCACCAAGAGCACCGCCTCATCGATCTCGATCTCTGCCGGCTCTGCTCCGAGGCGATACAGCGCATAGCGCAGTTTCAGGAAGACGTTGCCCGGCTCTACTTCTGCGCCACTTGCTTCGCCTGCTTCGCCAGTTCCGACAAGTCTAAGGGTCCGACCGTGATATCGATCAAAAAAGGGACAATCACCCCCATGCACTCCTCGCGGGAGCACTGGTCCCAGGCAAGGGTCTGGGCAATGGCGGCGGGATCGGGCTCGGGGCGGGTATAGAGCCCAGAGCCAGTTATTATGGCGCAGATTTCTGATATCTTGCCGCAGGAGAGCATAGCCGCCACCAGGGCAGGATAAGTGAGGTCTTTGATGCTGTCAAAGTCTCCGGATAAGACCCCTTCGATGCCCGCCTCTTTAAACAGCGGGTAAAGGCGGGAAAGAGTAGTTACGTCGGTGTGTATCGTCATGATATCTCCTTATTAGTTGAGAGCCATAGAGTCCAGAGTGGAGAGTGGGCTGGAGAACCTGAGAATCCGATCCAACTCTCAACTCTTTTTTATGGTTTTGCCTTGAGCGCTTCATCGCTCGAGGTCACAAGTTTTTCCGCCAATCGTGCGGCTAAGTAGTCTATCAAGCCGTTACTGATCAATGACCCATCCAGGGAGAGGGTAGTGTGAGCAGTTTTGCAGGCAGCCCGGATACCTTTCAAACTCACCGTCAAGATGCGGCCGTGCACATAGGCAAAGCCTGCCGACGACAGCGGAATATCGTAGGTAAAAATCGGGTCGGTGCTGCTCATGCGCACCAAGCCTTCTTCATTGCCGGTCAATCTGGTATCCGCCTGGTCATCAAAGAGCAGCTCTGCCTGATAGGTCTCGCCCAGGGCTCTCACTGCGGGCAGATCGGCCTTCAGATACAGCCTGTTTTGCGCCATGCTCAAGGCTGCGTCGGCCACTCTTTCAGGCTCAGTTTCAGTCACGATATCGCCAAAGCCGGGCAAACCGATGTGGTGATGCCCGGTAGGGCTGATGGCGCTGATCGACCCAAGATTGCGGTAGCGCACCGCCACATGCAGATACTTGCTCATGAGGCCGCTATCTTTGATGATATTGACCACGTTGGCGATACTGCCGTCAAAATAGACGGTAGCTCCGCTGGACGCCACCGGATTGTCACTCACCAGGCTGATGGTGGCGCTGGGGCTGGTATCGATGCACCAGTAAAACAGATAGAATCCATATCCGGGGTTAGTGATGGTGCTCACCGCCACCCGGAAAAACGCACCCTTATCGCTGACCACCGGCACTGTGGGAGTCACCCCAGTCAAAGCCTGAAATGCCGGAGATACCTGGCCCCAGCGCACCGCATCTCCCGCCGCTGAACCGGCTGCCATATTCTCCAGCTTATACCCATTGCAATCCTGCTTCGCCAGCAGCTTAAACGCCCCGCTCGCGCCATCAAACACCGCATTGCCGCTCAGCACAAACTCCATCACGCTTTGCAGGCTCAGCTTCTTTACTGCATTGCTGGCGCTCACATCTGCGCTCACCAGCAGATCTCCCGCCGCCGGTGCGCTCTGCAGCGGCAAGTTTTGAATTAGGCTATCTGCCATCGTATCTCCTTATTTAGTTGAGAGCCATAGAGTTGGACTGGAATCCAGTTCTTTGCACTCAATTCTCAATTCTCAATTCTCAATTCTCAATAGTGTACGGATCTTCTGGGCTACGCTCGCCACTTGCACCGTATAGTTCGGAGCGCTGGCATACCTGCCGCCGCGCGGCCGCCTAAAATCATGCTCCACCATCATCTGGAGGCTCACGATCTCGTCTGGCTGCCAGTTATACTCCCGTTTCATCAAGCGGCAATATCGTCCGATCCCAGCCGCCCAAGATACCTGTCCCTCATCCGCCCCACTGTCCACGTTGCCCACGTTGTAGATATTCTTGGTTTTGCGGCTGCGCACCGCCGTAGGTGCCACACCAAAGTGACTTTCCACCACGCCTTGCGCCACAGCCAAGAGCATATCAACCCCATATTGCTGACACTTGTCCCAGATAGCTTCGGATATCTCCCCGGCATCCCAGTCCGCAGCCGTAACCGCCCTTACACCCCATGTGCCAACGCTGAAGTGCTGCACCACATACAGCAGCTCGTCTTTGCTAAAATTCATCGGTACTCCTCATCATCGATCTCGATCTCGCTAAAATTAGTTTCGGGCACCAGAAGCCTGCTCCCATCTGCGCTCAGCAGCAGATAGCTGCCCGTCCCGATCAGCAGATACCCGGGCAGATTCACAAAGCCCGGCAGCTCACTCAGCAGCCGAACAGCCACAAACTCCAGTTCGATGCTCTGCCCGGCATTCAGATTTGTCAGTTCTGCATAGCCAAAATTACCCCGCAGCTTCACTGCCAACTCCAGCTGCATTCCGTTCTCAAAGCGCGGCTTACACTTCAAGGGCAGTCCCGTGCTGCGGCTCAGATTGATCAGTTGGATCAGCTTCAGATGCGGCGCATAATCCAGATTCTTCACGTTTAGCAAGCGCAGCTTCGCCGTTGCCCGCCAGCCCCGCGGCACCTCGATCAGATCGCCCGCCAAAGTCTCAAATTCGTGCCCTATCGGCTCAAACTCCACCTGCCCGGCACCCTGATGCGCACCGAACACCGCCTCGCCATCACCCAGCCTAAAGCGTGGGCTGCCATAGCCATATATCGCCTTCATAAAGCCACCCTCATCCGCCGGAGCATCTGGGGAGAGGCTGAGCCGGTGTCCCCACCGGCCCCTGTGTTAATCAAAACGCCTCTCATATAAATCTAAACTCCACTATCTTATTGCCCTCGCTCCAATCCAGAGCCAGAGCAAGTGCCCAAAACTTATCGCCATGATGCTCGTCACTCTCCGAGCCATAGCTGAACACATTCGTCCGGTTCGCACTCCGCTTGATGGAGAGGATGTGGCTCACCAAACTGGGATCGTTCGGTATGCGTATCTTCTTCTCTTCAAAAGCAATCCGCATCTTCTTAGCCATGCGTTCTTTCACCGCAGGCGCAAAGCTCACGCCCCGCACCTTGCTGGGATACGCAAAGGCCAGATCCTCATGCAGATTCATCCCGATGCCGCCCTTGTCGATCGCCATCAGTTGCGTGGCAGGAGCTGCCAGCATCTGCTCCAGCCTGTCTTTCTGCGTCCGGAACGCCGTTTTTTTCCAGCTTTGCAAACCCGTGCACCAGGTGATCCCACCCTCTTTGAAGGTCTCCGCCACCGCCGTCTCATCCCGCGTCCGCCCGATATCCACGCCATACACATAAGCCCGCTGGCGGTCTCTGCCTGTCGGAGCTGCAACCGCTGCATAAGCCTCACTGCCGGGGTCATACAAACACGGCTCAATCAGGTTGTAGGGGATATAGCTCTCCGCGGTATCCAGCGGAACGCACTCGTAAGCCTGGGCAAATTCCTCCGGATCAAAGAGCTCGCGCAGCTCCTCCAGATCCACCGGAAAGCCATCCCGGATGGCGTCGTGAATCGTGACGCAGTGCTTGCTCCACTTCTCGCTCTTGCCGTCATAGATCTGCCAAAACTTATCGATCCGGCTCTTGGGTGTGCTCACTATCGTCACCCTGCCTTGCACCGCCGTGATCGAGGGCACGATTGCCCGCCAGATCTCCTTGTCGCGGATGGTGAAGGCAAACTCATCCAGATACACATCGCCGTTGAATCCGCGCGCCGTGCGCCAGTTTGTGCTGCAGACCCGGATCTCCTTCCCGTTGGGCAGCTCGATCAGACCTTCTTTATCCACCGCAGCCAGGATCTCCATGCTCTCCAAATGCCCTCTGATATAGTCCAGCACGATCTCGGCGTTCATCTTGCTGGCGCTCACGATCAGTTGATTCCGCTCCCGCACCAGAGCCCCGCTGATAGCGTCCAAACCCAGGGTCAAACTAAAGCCGATCTGCCTGCTCTTATTGGCTATGCGCCAGCGGCTCGCATCCGTGATAAAGCGCAGCTGATAGGGATACAGCGAGCTGCGGATATAGGGCGCCAGGAGATCAATATAGCGGTTCATAATTTAGAGTTGAAAGTTGAGAGTTGAGAGTTGAGAGTTGGACTGGATTCCAAGCATAGCCGTCATTGCCGCTCCGGCTGGAATCCAGTTCTTTTCACTCATTTCTTTATTCTCCATCCTCAAACCCAGTTCAACTCTCAACTCTTCAGCATCGCCAGAGCGCTTTCAGACTCGCTTGGCAGCACATCAAAAGCCTTGAAGGTGATATCCGTTTTCATCCCCAGCACGGAGGCGAAAAACTCATCCAACTGCCCGCCAAAGATGTTCTGCAGCGGCTTGATGCGCGTATTGAGGAATATCTTCATCTCGCCTGCAGCCTCGCCTCCCCCGCCCAAACTACCCGGGATCATGATCCCCGCCAGGCGCGGCGGCACTCCATGACAGCTCACTATCTCCATGATCATACTGTCCTTGAGCTCCAGGAACTTACCGTCACTGGTCTGCTGCAGCCGCTCCAATTGCACTTCCACGCCCTCCGGCAGTGGGGCTACGCAAAACTTCGCCGCATTCTCCACTCCCAAAAACTTCTCCCGGAAAAACCGCCGCAAACCACTCTCCGTAGCCGGACCCAGATCACCACCCTTGATGAACATGATGCTATCCGGGATGGCGTTGTTGCCAAAGAAGTTCTTGTTATAGGTCTTGATGGTGCTAAAGGTCTCCAGCGTCTTATCCTCGATCAGGGGCAGATAATCCGGACAGCCCCAGATCTGGCTCAGCATCCCTGGCTCCCGGAAGTGCCAGACCTGATCCTCGGCAAAGTTCACTTTTCCGCTGCCCAATTCCTGCACCCAGCCGCCATCCGCGGCTGCGCTCACCGTCCAGGAAGGCATGTGGTAAATTTCAATACCGCTGCCGGTATGCACCACTTCCCAAAAGGCATCCCCAAAGATGCGCAGATCCAGGATCGTCTTTTGCAGAAGGGTGAATACACTATCCTGGCGCACACTCTCCGCCAGGCGGTTCTGCACCTCCGGATTCTCCACCCCGTCGCCCAGGATGCAGATCGCCTTCAGATTCACACAGGTGGCGTGATACGCATTCTGATAATATGCCTCGATCAGTTGGGTCACGTCATAGGGTCTGCCGCTTTCCAGCTTCTGCCGCTCCGGCTGGCTGCTGCCCTTAAAGATCATCAAACGCATCTGTTACTCCTTATTTAGTTGAGAGCCATAGAGTCCAGAGTTGAGAGTTGGATCGGCTTCTCAGGTTCTCCAGCCCACTCTCAACTCTCAACTCCCAACTGGGTTATCTTCAGCCGCTTCGCCCGCATCCACGGCTCTGGAATCTTTACCATCGAAGAATTCACTGCCCTCACTGGCTTCCCCCTCCCCAGAGCGTTGGAAATCCTCTCCGAGCAGGAAGACCTCGACCATGTCCTGCGCCTGGACTTGGGCATTTATCTACTCAAACCTCCGCTTCCGGAGAAACAGTCCCGGAGCTGGTACGACTGGAAGTTCCAGGAGCCCACCCAACGCCGCATCTTTGAGGCTTGCACCAAGTGGCGCAGCCTGAAGTATCTCCTGCCCCATATCGGTCTGAAAACCACTGCCCTGAGCCGCTATCTGCGGGCGATGGAGCGCAGTGGCAATCTCATATCCCTTTGGCTGCCGCAGCAAGACGGTATCAGGCAACATAAGGTATATCTCGCCCATATTTACCGCCCCCTGGGCAGCTATAGTGCAGAACTGATCCACACAAGCAAAATAAAGAAACCTAAGGAGCTATCATGATTATCGTCGCACTCATCATCTACGCCATCCTGATCACCTGCCTGCTGCTGGCGGTGCTCTGCGGAGCCAGCAAAGACGTAGCCGACTTGACCCGCTGTTTGCAGCAGCGCACTATGTGGGCCCAATACTGGCAGCAGAAGTATGAGAGTGAATCCAGTCCCACTCTCCACTCTCCGAAGCCCGTCATTCCAGCGCAGGCTGGAATCCAGACCAACTCTCAACTCTCAACTAATAAAGGAGCCACCCAATGAAACAACCCATCACTAACACCCTCAAACACTTCCTCGTCCCCTTCATCATCTGCCTAACCGCAGGCTTCCTCCACTGGCTGATTAACCGGCTGCCCAACACTCAAGCCTATCTCTGGTGGTGGGGCGTCTTCCTCGGCGTCATACTCATCCTCAACACCGAACGCAACCAATACATAGCATCTAATCTCTCTCTCAAGGAATACCTCCGCAGCCGCTGGCTCGACACCATCCTGGACATCCTCGCCGGACTCCTCGGTATGAGCCTTGGACTCCTCCCCTTCTGGTACCTCGCCGGCTTCTAATGAAACCTTCTCAACTAAGGAGTAACCATGCCCAAAGCTGAATTCGCCACCCAACAAAAATACCTCTGGTCGCTCGTCCGCAAAGCAGGCTGGGACAAGGCTGTTCCCCATGAACAGTACTCCCGCTTCGCCGCCTACCTGCTCAAAACCTTCCAGGTCACCCACGCCAACGTCCTGGATGAAAAGCAGACGCGCCAGGCGATTGCTACCCTCAAGCCCTACGCCGCCAAAGCTGCCCACGATGCCAAAAAACGCCTCCACGGTGCCATTATGAGCCATGTCTCCCGCGCTGGCAAAGATATCTCTTGGCTGCATCAGCAGATGGAACTCTGGGGCTACGGAGAAAGCCTCCGCGAGTGCAGCCATGCACAGGTGACGGCTGTCTATGCGCTGGTGCGCAAGGCGCTACCATGAATATGTTTAACCAACCCCCCCAAAAAAACCCTGCCAAGGAGGAACCAATGGCAAAAAAACAAGTGAAAAATGCAGTACCGACCGTGGTACTCGCAAGCTGGGAAGAGGTCAATCTCTCCCTCAAACGCCTGGGCGAGCTCACCGTGCAAAAACGGGAACTCGAAAACCAAAAGACGGAGCTGGTCAGCGAGATAACTGCCAAGTTCGACGCCAACGCAGCTCCGCTTCTGTCTGAAATAGAGGAGCTCAACTCCTCCATCGGCGAGTTCGCCACGTCTCACAAAGATGAATTTGTGAAGGACCGCAGCAAAGAACTCAGCCACGGATCCATCAGTATGCGCGTCAGCACATCTGTCAAGATCATCTCCAAAGCTATCTGCCTCAAAGTACTCAAAGCTATGGGTATGGCAGACTTCATCAACGTCACCGAAGCACCCAACAAGGACATGCTCAAGGCGCTTTCGGACATCGAACTGGCAAAGCTGTCCTGCCAACGGCAAACCGTCGATAACATCACCATCACCCCCAAAATTGAGGAAATCATCCCCAACCCCACCACCCCCGTAGCGCACGATGCCAATCCTGCGTATCTTCTCCAGGAGGAAAAATGAACCTCACAATCACGATCATCGTCACCGCCTGTCTGCTGATCACTTTCTTCTTCAGCAACCGCAAGGATAGACAGCTAAACAGGCGCCTCTTCGGCCTGCTCGACAACATCGAGATCCTCTCCTTCAAAACCTGGAACGAAACAGGCGCCATCACGCGCAGGCAAAAGGAGGCTGAAACCCGGCTGCAAGAGCTGCAGAACCCGGCTGAGGAAGGCGAATTGAGAATGGAACGTGGCGAATTGCGCAAACGCATTTCTCATCTGGACGTGTTGGCGCAATCCAACCAGGAAATAGCTTTGCAGATCCGCTCCAATCTCAATATTGTGCATGACGATACAGAGGCCTGGACAAACAGCCTAAGCAAACATATAGTGACGCTGAGCGGTGCCTTCGGCAGCCTGAAAGAAGATGTGGGGCTTGTGCCTTCCGTTCTCAACTCTCAACTCTCAACTCTCAACAAACGTCTGCTGAGCATAGAATCTGTCGTCAAAATCTGGGGCGAGGCACAAACTGCTAATGAGATCAAAGAAGGTGAATCCAACCGCACCCTTCGCCGCAGGCTGCAAGAGAAGGAGAGCGTTCTGGCTGCCACTCGGCAAACCCTGAAGAGCCAGTCGGATGAGATTAAGAAGCAGAAGCTGACGGTAGTACAGACCCAAGCCGCGGCGCGGGATGCCCTGGCGGAGACGATGGCAGAGATAGCGGAATCCCGCCGCTTCCTGTCCGATCGCGGGCTGCCTGTTGCACTCCTGGATAAGCACCTGAACGGGGTCTTCAAGGGTTCCGTTCCTTCCCTGGTGTATGCTCGCATCAAAAACGAGGAAGACCTTCGCCAGACAACTCTGCAACAGATTCCCAATGTCTTACAGGGGCTTGCGGCAGCAAGCCCCAAGATATCGGCAACCGCTGAAAAAGAGGGAGGCGGCTCTGTATCCGCATCTGTCTAAATTGGGGGGCGCAAGCCCCCTTTACTTTACTTGTTCTCACCTGCTCTTCCCCCGCAGCACCCGTCATTCCAGCGCCCGGGGTCCCCGACGGATTGCTTGCGATCCGGGGGGGTGGTCAGGCTGGAATCCAGTCCAACTCTCAGAAGCCCGTCATTCCAGCGCAGGCTGGAATCCAGTCCAACTCTCAACTCTCAACTCCCAACTGGGTTATCTTCAGCCGCTTCGCCCGCATCCACGGCTCTGGAATCTTTACCATCGAAGAATTCACTGCCCTCACTGGCTTCCCCCTCCCCAGAGCGTTGGAAATCCTCTCCGAGCAGGAAGACCTCGACCATGTCCTGCGCCTGGACTTGGGCATTTATCTACTCAAACCTCCGCTTCCGGAGAAACAGTCCCGGAGCTGGTACGACTGGAAGTTCCAGGAGCCCACCCAACGCCGCATCTTTGAGGCTTGCACCAAGTGGCGCAGCCTGAAGTATCTCCTGCCCCATATCGGTCTGAAAACCACTGCCCTGAGCCGCTATCTGCGGGCGATGGAGCGCAGTGGCAATCTCATATCCCTTTGGCTGCCGCAGCAAGACGGTATCAGGCAACATAAGGTATATCTCGCCCATATTTACCGCCCCCTGGGCAGCTATAGTGCAGAACTGATCCACACAAGCAAAATAAAGAAACCTAAGGAGCTATCATGATTATCGTCGCACTCATCATCTACGCCATCCTGATCACCTGCCTGCTGCTGGCGGTGCTCTGCGGAGCCAGCAAAGACGTAGCCGACTTGACCCGCTGTTTGCAGCAGCGCACTATGTGGGCCCAATACTGGCAGCAGAAGTATGAGAGTGAATCCAGTCCCACTCTCCACTCTCCGAAGCCCGTCATTCCAGCGCAGGCTGGAATCCAGACCAACTCTCAACTCTCAACTAATAAAGGAGCCACCCAATGAAACAACCCATCACTAACACCCTCAAACACTTCCTCGTCCCCTTCATCATCTGCCTAACCGCAGGCTTCCTCCACTGGCTGATTAACCGGCTGCCCAACACTCAAGCCTATCTCTGGTGGTGGGGCGTCTTCCTCGGCGTCATACTCATCCTCAACACCGAACGCAACCAATACATAGCATCTAATCTCTCTCTCAAGGAATACCTCCGCAGCCGCTGGCTCGACACCATCCTGGACATCCTCGCCGGACTCCTCGGTATGAGCCTTGGACTCCTCCCCTTCTGGTACCTCGCCGGCTTCTAATGAAACCTTCTCAACTAAGGAGTAACCATGCCCAAAGCTGAATTCGCCACCCAACAAAAATACCTCTGGTCGCTCGTCCGCAAAGCAGGCTGGGACAAGGCTGTTCCCCATGAACAGTACTCCCGCTTCGCCGCCTACCTGCTCAAAACCTTCCAGGTCACCCACGCCAACGTCCTGGATGAAAAGCAGACGCGCCAGGCGATTGCTACCCTCAAGCCCTACGCCGCCAAAGCTGCCCACGATGCCAAAAAACGCCTCCACGGTGCCATTATGAGCCATGTCTCCCGCGCTGGCAAAGATATCTCTTGGCTGCATCAGCAGATGGAACTCTGGGGCTACGGAGAAAGCCTCCGCGAGTGCAGCCATGCACAGGTGACGGCTGTCTATGCGCTGGTGCGCAAGGCGCTACCATGAATATGTTTAACCAACCCCCCCAAAAAAACCCTGCCAAGGAGGAACCAATGGCAAAAAAACAAGTGAAAAATGCAGTACCGACCGTGGTACTCGCAAGCTGGGAAGAGGTCAATCTCTCCCTCAAACGCCTGGGCGAGCTCACCGTGCAAAAACGGGAACTCGAAAACCAAAAGACGGAGCTGGTCAGCGAGATAACTGCCAAGTTCGACGCCAACGCAGCTCCGCTTCTGTCTGAAATAGAGGAGCTCAACTCCTCCATCGGCGAGTTCGCCACGTCTCACAAAGATGAATTTGTGAAGGACCGCAGCAAAGAACTCAGCCACGGATCCATCAGTATGCGCGTCAGCACATCTGTCAAGATCATCTCCAAAGCTATCTGCCTCAAAGTACTCAAAGCTATGGGTATGGCAGACTTCATCAACGTCACCGAAGCACCCAACAAGGACATGCTCAAGGCGCTTTCGGACATCGAACTGGCAAAGCTGTCCTGCCAACGGCAAACCGTCGATAACATCACCATCACCCCCAAAATTGAGGAAATCATCCCCAACCCCACCACCCCCGTAGCGCACGATGCCAATCCTGCGTATCTTCTCCAGGAGGAAAAATGAACCTCACAATCACGATCATCGTCACCGCCTGTCTGCTGATCACTTTCTTCTTCAGCAACCGCAAGGATAGACAGCTAAACAGGCGCCTCTTCGGCCTGCTCGACAACATCGAGATCCTCTCCTTCAAAACCTGGAACGAAACAGGCGCCATCACGCGCAGGCAAAAGGAGGCTGAAACCCGGCTGCAAGAGCTGCAGAACCCGGCTGAGGAAGGCGAATTGAGAATGGAACGTGGCGAATTGCGCAAACGCATTTCTCATCTGGACGTGTTGGCGCAATCCAACCAGGAAATAGCTTTGCAGATCCGCTCCAATCTCAATATTGTGCATGACGATACAGAGGCCTGGACAAACAGCCTAAGCAAACATATAGTGACGCTGAGCGGTGCCTTCGGCAGCCTGAAAGAAGATGTGGGGCTTGTGCCTTCCGTTCTCAACTCTCAACTCTCAACTCTCAACAAACGTCTGCTGAGCATAGAATCTGTCGTCAAAATCTGGGGCGAGGCACAAACTGCTAATGAGATCAAAGAAGGTGAATCCAACCGCACCCTTCGCCGCAGGCTGCAAGAGAAGGAGAGCGTTCTGGCTGCCACTCGGCAAACCCTGAAGAGCCAGTCGGATGAGATTAAGAAGCAGAAGCTGACGGTAGTACAGACCCAAGCCGCGGCGCGGGATGCCCTGGCGGAGACGATGGCAGAGATAGCGGAATCCCGCCGCTTCCTGTCCGATCGCGGGCTGCCTGTTGCACTCCTGGATAAGCACCTGAACGGGGTCTTCAAGGGTTCCGTTCCTTCCCTGGTGTATGCTCGCATCAAAAACGAGGAAGACCTTCGCCAGACAACTCTGCAACAGATTCCCAATGTCTTACAGGGGCTTGCGGCAGCAAGCCCCAAGATATCGGCAACCGCTGAAAAAGAGGGAGGCGGCTCTGTATCCGCATCTGTCTAAATTGGGGGGCGCAAGCCCCCTTTACTTTACTTGTTCTCACCTGCTCTTCCCCCGCAGCACCCGTCATTCCAGCGCCCGGGGTCCCCGACGGATTGCTTGCGATCCGGGGGGGTGGTCAGGCTGGAATCCAGTCCAACTCTCAGAAGCCCGTCATTCCAGCGCAGGCTGGAATCCAGTCCGACTCTCAACTCTCAACTCTCAACTAATTAAGGAGCCATCAATGAAATGCCCCAAGTGCGGAGCTCGTATGCTCGTCATCCGAACCATCCAAATCTGCGGAGCCATCATCCGCTACCGCAAATGCGAAAAATGTGCTCACGAAGTTGCCACCAAGGAGTCAATCTCATGAAGGTTACGGGTATGCTCAAACTACGGAAGATGAGCAAAGCATCACGCGCCGAGCGCCTCTCTGCCATCATCCGCCGCTACGCCGATGGACGCTTCAATGATAGCGAACTGGAAGGAGAATTGAAAGCACTCTACAACCGCCAGGGAGAGTCTCGCTCTACCCTTGCAGAAGGTGACAGCCTCGATGCTGTCACTGGTCTTGATCCCGTTTACCAACAGGTCTTAGCCCTGGTAAAAGCCAGCTATCCCCAGCGTGGCGAATTGCGCGAAGATCAGCTCGATAGCTATGTCAACACCGTCTCAGCGCGGGCTAACACCGCCGAACGCCTCAGCGAATACGCCGCCCGCGGAACTGAGCTGGTAAAAGTGGTCGCCTACATCGATCCCAACACCACCGAAATCTGCCGCATGATGCACGGACGCGTCTTCGAACTGGGCGGAGCGGTACAGCGTGAAAACGAGCAAAGCAACCTGGTTCATCCCGCCTCATTTTGGCAAGGAAACGACAATTTCTCCCAAGCCTCCTCTCCGGATATGGAGCCCTGGCTGCCACCCTATCACTATAACTGTCGCACCCGGGTAGTGCCCTACTCCGAACCCTCCGATCCCTATGACGCGGCGCTGGATAGGGCAAACAACCTCATCAAGATGCAGAAACAACACATCTCTGCCCTCGTCTCCAAAGCACTCAACTTTGAATTCGACAGCCGGGAGCAGCTCTTTGATCACTATGCCAAACACCAGGATGATCTCGGCGTTTCCACGCAAAAACAGTATCAAAACCTGGTCTCAGACCTCCTCAAAAACCCCCTCAAACAAATGGGACTGGCGAGATCTGCCCGCGATGGAAGCCTCAACCTCTACGTCTGGGATCCCAAGCTGCGGGATCTGGATGGGGTCATGAAACACGATTTTGCCGTCTTTAATCTTGACAAAAACACCCTTAAAACTTTCTATCCCAAAAACATCGATTTTATTATGAATAACCTCGATGCCACCCAGCATGGCAAGGTGATGCTGCTAACCCCGCAAATCATCAAAAAAGGAGATAAAATGGCTGTTGGAGAACACTGCGTAAAATGTTACGAATACATCCTCGACTACTTTGAAAAGGACGACTCCACCGACGAACAGGAAATGTTCTCCCGCCTCGGTATGGAAAAGGACTGGGATTCTATCCCTCTACCGCTCAAACAACGCATCCTTGCCGTCGATCGCATCGTCCTGGAGAAGTATGCCGACTACTTTGATTATAACGTGTTTAACGCCTATATCAAGACGATCAAAGCGAGAGTGGCGATAGAGGATGGAAGCTAAGCATGGCATCTTTTAGCGAATTACGCCAGCTCTTGGATCAACGCCTGGCTCAGCTCAGTGATCGCATCGAGGAGTATGCCGTCCAGATCGTCGACCAGGAGGGCATGGTGGCGTGGGGTAAACTGCGCCGCGGTATCCGCACCAAGTATAACCCCGCCAAAACCCAGATCGACGTCTTTGTGGAAGCCAGCATCGCTCCCTATGCCCAATACGTCCACGAAGGCAGAAAACCCGGCAAAATGCCACCCATTGGCCCCATCGAAGAGTGGGCTCGCAAAAAACGACTCCTCTCAGCATCCTCCCGCGGCACCAAGATACCCGTCCGCACAACATCCTCCCAAAAACTAAACCCAAAACAACAGAAACTCGCCGATCGATACCACTCCCTCGCCTGGGCTATCGCTCGCAAAATGAAATCTCACGAACTCAAACCCCGCAGATTCCTCATTCAAGCAATCATCAAAGCCCTCAATGAACTAAAATGACAACCCCTTTGAAAATCTAACCCCAATTATTTCCAAACCGCTTGTCTTTATTTCCAAACCGCTTGTCGAAGAATCCCCCAAAACAGCCAAAATTTCCAAACCTCTCAAATCAGCCTATCTCACCACCCACTCACACCTTAACCCTCAATCCTGCTTTTCCAAACCCCCTGGCCCCTCCCAATAAGAGGAACGAACCAAAGTATGAACCACCTTGTCCCCACCTTATCCACTACCACCTCGGTTCGCCCTCCCTTCCCGTGGCAGCAAGGAGAAGTGAAGGCGAGGCGCTGGTGATGCTCACGGGGCAAATTCAAGGGCGATTTGATTGGCGATATTCAGGCAGAATTGTCCACTTCGTTTGAAAGTGAACTAAAATAGTAGTGCTCCCATCTTTGCCCTGAATACAAAAAACCCGGGTGAGGAAAACACCCGGGTTGGTTTTAATATATTGCTGGCAGGATTACTTCATCAGCATCATTTTTTTGGTTTCCACGCTGCCATTGGTGGTCAGACGATAGAAATAGATGCCGCTGGTAACGGGATTGCCGTGGTTGTGGGTGCCGTTCCAGACGAAGTTTTGCTTGCCGAAATCCAGATTTCCATCTACCAGGGTCTTGACCTGCTGGCCTTTCACATTGTAAACAGAAAGGTTTGCGTGGCTTGCTTTGGGCAGATCAAAACTGATGGTGGTTTCAGGATTGAAGGGGTTGGGGTAATTCTGATTGAGCATGCGGGTGATGGTGGGAGCAGTTTCGCTTCCGGTGGATGAACCAACTGGGAAGACGATCTGCAGTTCCATGAACATCACTTCGCCGCCATCGGGGGATGGGTGGTAGGGAGGGTCGATGGCGTTGGCGCCCCAAGTGTAATCGTTGTAGAACATTACACCCAGTTTTCCAACCTTGTTTTCACCCTGCATGGCTGTGAAGATCACCTGGTCGGCGGGATATACCCACATGGGCTTGATGCCGGCAAATTGGGGAGTCTCCACATTATTGATAATGACAGGTTCGCTCCATGTGTCGCCGTTATCCGGAGATACAGAGATGTAGATCTCAGGAGTGTTGGCATAGGCAGAATAATCAAGATCAGAGTTGTAATTGTACCAACGGGCGCGTTGAGAGTTCTGCCAGACGGCGGCCATCATACCATGACTATTCGCATCGGTGGTTTTGGTGTTGTTGTAGTGGAAGTACATCGCATCGGTATGAGCAGAATCGTCCCAGTGAGGGAAAGGAAAGTCAGAGACGATAGCCGGATGAGAACTGCCATCGGAGGCGAGGTTGTATTCATCGACCACACCCCAGGGGGCTTCTATATCCCAGGGGCAGAATGCGGTGTTGTATGTGTCGGTGGGATCCTTCTGGGGATAGACCTCACGAATTTCAAATTCATGAGTAGCAGGGTCGAAAACAAATTCTTTTATATATTGCATGGCAGGATAATAATATCCGCTATAGGCGCTCAGTGCCCAGGTGCCGAGCACATGGACCCTTCCATAGTTGTCCACGGAGGCATTGATGTGGGCAGAGTTGGAAAGCGCGAAACGCAGTTCGCCATTGTCGCCGTAGGGAATGTCGCCTTCATCAGGATTATCGAAATAACCTGTGGAGTCGCTGGGAGAAGTGGGCGGATTCGCCATGTTCAGGTAGCTGTAGGTGCTGTAACGGGTCCAGGTGCCCTGGCCGTAGTTGGGGCAGACGAAGACATCCAGGTCCGGTTCTTCAATGTTTGTAGTGCCGTCGGATTCGGTGGCGAAATGGTAACCGGCATAATAGAGGTTACCTGCGTTGTCGGCGGTGGGGCCATGGAAAGGACGGCGCCAATCCGCGTCCACGTTCCATTGGTCCATCTCGGGGATCGTGGTGTGGCTCCAAACCAGGGGCACGCCCATCTCAATGTCGTCACCGTCGAAATCGGCGTAGGAGATCATCGGGTTTTCGGAGGGCCCGTAGGTTGCGTAGACGGAGTTTCTGGCAACGATGTAAATTCTCCTCTTGCCGGCAACGGGGGAAGGACCGATCTGGGCTGTGGGCCAGCTAAAATCGTTGTTGGTGGTGACAATTCCGCTAGGGGAGGTGAGGGTGATGGGATTGTCGATGACGATCTGGGTGTCGTTGAAGAGACCGGAGATGCCGGCAATAAAGGCATCGGAGGTAAATTCAATTTCTAATTCGGCATCCGCATCCTTGTTGGCGTGCCATGAGTACATCGGTTTTCCGGAAATGGGGTCAACCGCGATTGTGGCATAACCTTCGTGGTTCTGCACACTGGTGACTTCGTTATTGTTAACGATGTTTCCACCTTCATCGATGTAGGTGTAGAAAACACGGCGGGTGCTGGTGGGTTGGCGGCGTCCATGGTAAGTCATGAAATATCCGCCGCCGGCGACTTCAGGGATGATCCTGAGGGGCAGGCCGTTGTAGCTGCCGATCATGTAATCGTAGTAGTTTACGATGATGGCAGTGGGCAGCTTGGTGAAGGAGTATTCCGGCGCAACGCGCGTTTTAGGGATAGGGATGCCTTGAGGCGTCTCTATCGGTTTCTTGCTGGTCGGGATCTGCAGTTCATTGGCAAAAGCCACTGACAGTAGCAGCCCGAGGGTTAAAATGACCAATAAGGTTTTTTTCATTCTTAACTCCATTTATTAATTAGGTCAGTTATTAGTATTTGAATTTGATGGACAAGCGATGGGCGCTTTTCAGGAATGTCTCTTTCAAGAGGCCCATATCCGTGTAGGCGTAGTCGATATTGATGATGGCAAAGCGGGTGGGGATCTGATATCCGACCCCGGCGCTGAAGCCGTTGGTATCATAGTTGATCTGGTAACCGGCGCGCAGGAAGAGATTTCCCATCTTGTATTCCGTGCCAAGGTTCCAGGTTTCCATGCGGTCGATAACGTTGTCGAGCTGAGCAGAGACGATCCAGTGGGAGGTGTCGGAGCGCATGATGTCTCCGCAGATACCCAGGGAAAAACTCATGGGTATCTTGGACTCAAGCTCCGGTCCGTCCTCGTCGATCAGTCCGTCACCATCGTTGTCGAAGAGATCAAAGGGGTCTTCGTCTATGCTGCCGTCTTCATCGTCATCCACCAGATAGCCGATATCAGGGCCGAAATTACGCAGGGCCATGCCGATTTTGATGTTGTTGAAGCCGGTGTTGTATATTGATCCGACATCGAAGGCGTAGCTGTTCACGGAAAAGGTATAGAGGTTTTCCCGCAGGTATTTAACTCCGATGCCGGCGGAAAACTTGTTGGTGAACTGCTGTGCGTAATTGAGCCCGAAAGCCAGGCTGCTGTTGGTAAATTGCTCGCCGGTGGGCCCAAAGGTCTCCTCATCGGTGATATCAATTTTGTCCATATGCAGCACCGACCCGTAGGCGGCGAAGGTCGAGACTCCATTAGTCCAGGTGCCGGCCACGAAATCGTGCATGATGCCGGCAGGCCAGTTCGTGTGGGAGGCAAAGGCCTGATTTTCAAAGGCAGGTGCAAGTCCGGCGGGATTCCAGTAAACAGAGGAAATGTCGTCTGTAACGGCGGTATAGGCTTCGCCCATGCCGATGGCGCGGGCGTCAACGCCAAGTTTCAGAAATTGCAGGGCCGCAGTGCCGACCTTGCCGAAAGGCTTGGCGGAAAGCACGGCGGGTAGCAGGATCAGTGCCAGTACGACGATCAGGATATATTGTTTTTTCACTTTTTCCTCCCCTATTTGATGATGACGAACTTGCCGACCTTGGTCTTGTTGTCGGCCTTATTTTGCACGGAGTAGAGATATACTCCGGGGGCAATAATCTGATTGTTTTTGGAAAGCAAGTTCCAATCGTGCATGCCACTGGCGGAAATACCCTGGGTGGCAGCTTTGGAGACGGTGATAATGTCGGCCTGATAGGCACCGTCGTGATCAATTTCCTGAACCAGGTCTCCGGCCAAGGTGTAGATACGGATTTTGCAGCTATTCGGCAAGTTGATGAACCATAGGCGACGGCTTTTGTCGCCTTTTTCGTCATTGTCGCGTCTGCCGTCAAATGAGCTTCTGCCGATGTAGGGATTGGGTACCACATAAATGTTATCCATGGTTTCCTGGGCGAGGGTGCCCGGGAAGAATATCTTCATGTTGGCATCGGCATCACGTCCGGTTTCCTGGAAATTCAGGTCGTTTGAGGGGATGCCCCGGTCGTAGGCTGTGACGGCGACATAGTATTCCACGCCTTTGCGGGGATACATAATCGCAGATTGGTAATATCTGCGGGCAAGACGTTGATCCTGCAGCTTTGCCAGGTCGGCAGCTTCTTCTAGGGTCGGATTATCCGGATTCTGGGGAATGAATACCTGGCCACCGTGTCCGGGCAGGGGTATCATTCTCGAATCATACAGTTCCTCAAAGATCTCCGGTCTGATTTCGGGATGTTTGAAGAGAAGGGCTTGCGCGTTTTTGATCATGAAAAGCGGCAGACCTTCGCTGGCGTCTGCAATTGCCTGAGCTTGCGCCAGCACTTCGGAATCACAATCCACATCGGGATCGTAGATCGGCCAGCCATAGAAAAGGTCGGTGGGATTTTGGGTGAACCCAAAATTATCATCCAGGATGGTAAACTTGGAGTAATCCCCTGTCCAGGAATTTTTATTGGGCATGCCTTTGTCCACACCAAGATAACCGCCGAAATATACATAAAGACTATCGGCATGAGGGCTGTTGATGTTTACCGTGAAATCCAAAAAGTCCTGGGCAGTTTCGACTTTATCCCAGCGTTCCATCATGGTCCAATCTTCCTGTGAGCCGCTGCCCCTTCTTCCCCAGGCTGTGTAGCCCTGGAAATCGTGGCGCAGACGGTAAGCCGTGTAGGGATTCACCCTGGCGTTCATGTTGAAGAGTTCTGGATCAGAAGGTGGTTGAAACTGGGGTGGGTATTCGCTCCAGTCAACAAACGACGGATCGCTGTCCAAGCCTACATTGAGGAAGGCGCTGCTAGGATCTTGCCAGCCGATCAAGGCACTGCTCACAGTTTTGGTGTCATAGGAGAATTCGCTGCGGTTATCCCAAAACAGGTCTATCCGATTGCCATTGTCGGTCATCTCGGCAAAAAGCTTGGGAATTTCCGGCGGTTCCGGCGGGTTATAGTGCGGGAAGGTGTCTGGCAGCACCACAGTGGTGAGGGTTTGTGGCTTGTCATAGATCTCTTTGGCCCAGCGGGCTGTACGTTTTAGGTCTTCCAGGTTGTCACCGGGAAAGACGGCTATCACAATTTTCATTGTTTTGCCGGGCGCCAGGTTCCACGAGCTTTCATTTGGGGCGCTCATTCCCTGTTGGTCTCCATAGAATGAGAATAGGAAACGCGTGTCATTGGGTGAGGGCTGCTCGTATTCAGTTTGGTCGATTTGTTCCGGACGCAATGGTGCGAACTTGGTTTCGTTGGGATTTTTGCCGGTCAGCAACCAATACTTTTCATTGGCCGTGCGTCTGGGCGTGTAACTCCAGCTATAAGGACTGAAGTCATCCGGTCCGTCGCCGACCTTCCAGAACCAGCAGTGAAACTTGAGCTCTTCTGGATCGGGAGAGCAAACGCGGGCGCCGACCCTGCCGGTGGTTAGGCCGCCGTCGCCATCGGCATCGTAGGTATAGGCAAATTCATATCCTTCGCCTTTGACGTAGCCGGATTTATCGTCAGCAGCTTTTTCGGATCCCATGCTCTGCGGTCCGCAGTCACAATCCATATAGATTCCCATGGCGCAGTCAAAGAGGGTATCCTGGGTCGCAATGTTCATATTGGTGATATTGAACTCGACATAGACCAGGTTTTTGATGTAGTCGTAGCTCCACTGATATGACATTTGCCGCACCCGCACATTGAGGGGATAATGGCGGTTGGTGCTTCTTGACCCGCCCAAATCCCTGTCTCCGACGGTTCCGAAGGGACAGTAGTCGTAATAGAAGGAAATAAAGTCCTGTTCAGAGACCGGAGCTCCGTCTTCGTCGATCTGACCATCCCCGTCATCGTCGTAAGGATTTGAGAAATCGTAGGTGGGATGCGATGTATCGGATAACTCCATGAAACCCAGAGGGAACCAGATCTCAGAATTGTTTCCATCGTTGATGATATCAAAATTTCGGGTATTGGCGATGAATTGTCCGCCAAAAGACTGGAACTGGACGGGCAGTTCGGAAGCCGCCCTGAGTGGGAAGGTGTAGCCCACAAAGTCCTCATCAATGATACCGTCTCCATCGTCATCCACACCCCGTTTTTGATAACGGGTGCTGGCAGTGGCAATACCGTCCAGGGCGTTATAGGCATTGTATAAATCCACAGCCTGAGGGTTTCCGGCTACCAGAGGGTTGTAGGCTGGCAGAAATTCATAGAGGTCTTTGTCGCCGTCGAAACCAACGGTTACCAGCGTATCTACGACCGGTTTCATCCAGGGCCGCCAGTCGGGAGTTCCTTGAGCGACCGTGCCGGTGCTGTCCGCACCAGGGTTCACAGCTCTCCAGAAGAGCTTTCTGCCGGCATCGTCGCGGCGGTATTTTTTGGCGCCGAACCAGAGGGCTCCCTGGTATAGGTAGTCAATACCGCTGCCTCCGGGATATTCCAATGACGGGTATTGAGGCACCACGTCGTCTCCGGAACCGAAGAAACCGTAGTTGCTCACTCTCAGCCACATGTTACCCACATTATGGTAGAGAGAAAGGTCGAGCTTCTTGGTGCCTGATGAAGATTCCACCATTGCCGCGAAAGCTGATCCGCAAACCAGCAACGCCAGCAACAGGCAGAATGCAAATTTGTTAAAATTCATGTGATACTCCCAATTTATCTTAATTCAATTTAAATTCGACAGGTAAAATAACTTTTGTATCCACAGGATTACCGCCGCTTTTGCCGGGCTGAAAACGGACGGCGCGGACTGCGGTGATGGCCGCTTCGTCCAAGCCTCCGGGTCCTGCCTGGATAGACTTCTTGACGACGATATTCCTGACTGATCCGTCTCTGTAAACTTCCACTTCCAGGATCACGGTACCCTGAACTCCTGCCTTGCGGGCAAAATCCGGATACTTGGGGGCGATGCGGCCGATGGGGACAGGCTCATCTGAATATTCAGTGAACTCAAAGGGTTTTCCATCGTCGCTAGACTGAAGGGAGGAGCTGGTGGTGGATTGGAGGTCTCCAAATATCTGCATGGCCTGAGCTCTTTGTTCAGCGAGTTCGGGCGTGTCATCGGTGGCCAGCTCTTCGCTGATCACCGGGATATCGATCTGAATCTCCTGTTCCTGGACGTCTTCTTCTTTTTCACGCTGATCTGGCGGCGCTTCGACCGTCTCGGCCATGGCTGTCAATTCCTTTTGGCGCTGCGACCCCGCACTGGGGGTAACCAGGAAGGCGAAAAGCATGAGGGTTATGGACAAGGCCAACGCTTTGCTGAACTGGGCGTTGCAATGGTCTTTCCAGTCAAATGTTCTGATTGCCATGTTTCACCTCTTACTGCTTCCTTTGTACTTCAAAGACAACGTTGCGGGTATCTGCGTCCTGCAAGCGCATCATCACGTCGCGAACCGCCTGATAGCGGGTGTTTCTGTCTGTTCTGAAACAGACTTGCAGGGTGGGAATTTCCCTTGCTTTGGCCCGCATAGCATCGAGGATCGAATTATCGTCCACCGAGCGGGGAAAATCGTCAATCAGAATTTCTTCTTTTTGAGTGATATAGATTGTCGCGGACTCATTGCGGGATACGCGTTCGATGTTTTCCGAGGCGAAGGGGAATCTATCCCTCTGCACCCAGAAAACACGTTCCTGCACAAAGACCGTGGAAACCATGAAGAAAAGCAGGAGTAGGAAGGCAATGTCACCGGTGGAGGTGGTTGGAATATCCACATCCGCCTTTTTTTTCATCATTATCTTAGCCATCGCTTCACTCCTATATCGCCGTTGAGATGGAAATCATGGTCCGGTCGCGGTAGGTGACCAGATGGTCCACCACTCTCACCATTTCGTTATACTTGGCTTCCGGATTTGTTTTCACCAGAAACAGCATTTTGGTGGATTTCAGGGTGGGTTCTGTCTCCCTGCGATTCAACTCATCCCTCATCTCGATCTTTTCCAGGATCAGTTTGTCCAGCTCAGCATCGCTAAAGGCACGGGGGTCGGCCTCATTGATCTTCAGATATCCGTTTTCCACGATCTCGATGCGGGTCATTTCTTTTTCCGTGAGCTTGATCTGAGTGGTCTGTTGTTGCTCCGAAGAAACGGCTTTATTAAGCTGTACCTTAACTCCTTCCTTAACGTCAAACTTGGTGGTTGACATAAAGAAGACGATCAGCAAGAAAGCGATATCGCCGGTGGAGGCAGTCGGAATATCGACTTTACGCTTTCTTTTGCGGGTGACTTTCATTATTCCCCCTAATCAAGACTCGATGAGGGTTTCTGTGACCTTCTCTGAGGCTCTCTGCATATCGATTACAAGTCCGTCCACCATGGTGGTGAAAATATTATAGAAGAACTGGATCGGGATGGCAGCGATAAGACCTGCCTGAGTGGTGATAAGCGCGATCTTGATACCTTCAGCCACGATTGTTGCGTCAACCGAGCGAGCTTTGGCAATGGCGTCAAAGGCTACAATCATACCGGAAACCGTACCCAAAAATCCCAACATGGGGGCCAGGGTGATGGTGGTGGTCATTTCCACGAAGCCTTTTTCCAGATAAGACATCTCGATCATGGCTGCGTTTTCCATGCTCTTTTCAACAGCATCCACGCCTCGATCAGTTTTCAGTAAACCGGCATAGACCACAGCAGCGACTGGTCCACGACCATTTTTGGCCAGTTCGATCGCTTCCTTCATCTTCTTTTCCTTGATCAGGGGAGTGATCTTATTCAGGAAAACGTTGAGGTTTATCTTCGCATACATCAGGGAGATAAATTTCCAGATAAGGTAAGCTAAACCGTAGATTAGCACTAACAGGATAGGCCACATGGCCCAGCCGCCGTCGATGAAGGTCTTCACCAAAGAACGGCCGAACAGGAATTCGGCCATGCCTTTGAGGCCGGCAGATTTGTCTTCTGCCGGAGCTTCTTCGGGCACTTGTTCAACGGCCGGAGCCGGAGTTTCAGCTATAGCCTCTTCTGTTGGGGGCGTCTCCTGAGCGGGAGTAGGGGTTTGCGCATAAGCCAGGCCGACGAACAGCAGTCCCATCAGCACAATCAGCGGTAATACCTTCGAGAATCTTTTTCTCATTTTATTTTTCCTCCATGGGGATTTCTAGAAATTGAACGACACACCAAAAGTGATGCCGCGGTGGTTGCTATAAAAGCAAGGGTTCTGAATGAACCTGTCATATACATATCTGACTTCGGGGTAGGTGTACCCTGTGTTGGCATCGGCGATATCCTGTCCGTCGTCATATTCGTTTCCAGTTCTGGGGTAAACGGTATAGATGTTTTTGGTCTTGAAGAGGTTTTCGATATCCAGGAAAAGGCGGATATTCGTCTTTTGCGATAGGGTGATGCCCTTGGACAAGCGCATGTTGGCCTGATTAGTGAACTTTCTGCGAGCACTGTTGGTGTCCAGGAAGCTGTTCCCAATCTCGCTTTGAGGGGTGTAGGGCGCTCCCGAGGCAAAGCTCCAGTTGATGTTCGCGCTGAAATCGTCGAAAGGCAGGATGTAGTTTGTGAAGGGAACGAAAAACTCTTCGCCCCGTCCGATTCTGAAGGTGTAGTTCAGGCTCAGGTTGTGGCGCACATCCCAGTCCAGAGGAAATTCGCGCAGGTTGGTGGCTTCGTCCTGGATCACGGTGGAGGAGTTGTTCCCCTGGGCCCAGGCCAAAGAGTAGGCCACCGACCAGTTGTTGAAATTGGACATCAGTTTTTCCAACTGAATATCGATACCGCGGGCAGAGCCGTAGTCCTCGGAAATGAACTGATACCAGAAGATCTGTTCTTCATTGGGCTTGGACACTTTCATCGTGCTCACGTAGTTGTAAAGGTTTTTGTAATAGGCAGTCATGTCCACCACATAGTCGTCAGAAAGCTGGTGAGAAAGGCCAACCTCGTAGGTCACGGTGATCTGGGGTTCCAGCTTGGTGTTGCCAACCGTGATGGTCTGATCGGAGACGTTGGCGTCAGCCGGAGTCTTCGATGTAAAGATGAACTGCATCTGGGGTAACTGGTTCTGATAGTTGTAGGCAAAGCGCAGCACGGAGCGGTCTGTGATTGGGTGTGAAACTCCCAAACGGGGCGATACCATCATCTGAAAACGTTCGCTGGGGTCGAAATCCACTGTTCTGTAGGTGGCATCATCTTGCAAAACCTTGTACTTGGCGCCCAAATACCAGAGGTCTAAACGCACCCCGGCATTCACTATCATACCTTCCCATTCCATTTTATCCTGGAGGTAATAGGCAATCTGCCAGGGATCTGCCTGATAACCGTCGCGCTTGCCGGATGCTTCCTGCGCGGCTTTGTAATAATCGGTGGGTTTATATATGGGGATCAGCACTCCGTCTTCGGTGGCATACATAGAGTAGAGTGCGTCAGGAATGTTTGTAACGTTGCCCAGGGTGTCATAAACAGGAGCAAAAGCGGCCATATCGTCCCAGACACGTTTTAAACTGGCCTGGAACCTGTCCTCATAGATATTCAGGAAATTCTGTAACTGGTCTTTTTTGATCGAGTGTTTGATCACTTCCAGGCCGGTCTTGGTCATATGAGTGTCATTGATCTGCCATTCAAAATCGGCACGGGCATTGACGGAAGTGGTTACGTCGTCCTGGAAGAATTGATAGATGGAGCCGGGAGGCGCAAAACCTGTTACATTGCGGGGATCTTCCACGCTGGCGATGCGATATATCCAGAAAGAACCGCCCAGATAATCCGCGTCGCTGATTCCGTCGCCGTCGTAATCCGGGCTAAAAATTCCATCGGAATTGTGATCCACGCTATTCCAACCCTGATCTCCCATCAAGACGTTGTCCACATACTGGGGACCGGGATTTTCGGGGTCGATATACATATAAAGGTAATTGCTGCGGTCTATCCCGCGCGGGCCGTTATAGCTGTTCTTTTGGTAATAACTACCCTTCACCTTGAGGTTCATACTGGAATTGAAAACATGATCGTAGGTGGCGATATACTGCCGCTGTTCGGTTTCGCTCACGGCAAAATAGTCCAGCGCGTAGCGGTTCCCCCAGGAGAAAGGATAATCGAGGGAGCGGTCGCCGCGGGCGGCCAGGGTGATGCGTTGGGTGGGATTCAGCACATACTTGGATTTCAGGTTCACATTGTAGGTATTATAGTTCCGGTTGCCCAAATCGATACCCAAAAAACTGTTCCTTGCGGCATAGGGATCGTTGGCCGGATATTCATATTCCAAAAGTTGTCTGGTGGCTTGGTTCATCTCATCAAAAAAGATGTAATCAGACATCGGGTCGGCAATATAATATTCCTTCATACGGCCATCCTGCCATTCGCTGCCGCCATTTAGATAGAAGGTCAGGCGTTCGCGCAGAGCTTCTCCGCCAAAGGGCCAGAGCGGGCCGCCAATGGCGAATTTGACGACGTCTGAATTTCTACCGGAGCCGATCAGGTGGTCGGTGTTGTATTCAATTTTGCCAGAATAAGAAGAATCTCCGTCTTTGGTGACGATATTGATCACACCTGACTGGGCATTGCCGTATTCGGCGGGGAAACCGCCGGTCATCACCTTCATGTCGCTGATGGCATCTGTATCGACCTGGAGGGCGCTGCCGCCGTCCACGGGGTCGGAAACCGACATCCCGTCAATCGTGAAGTTGATTTCGTTGGCACGGCTGCCGCGGATGTGCAACTCACCGCCGATATTGCTCACACCGGCTTGCAGGGAGACTATTCCCGCAATGTCGCCCACGGAGACGTCGCTCATTCCTTCCATTTCGATCTGGCGCTCGGACGAAGTGCGGTCTTTTCCAACTTTGTCCTGCTCAGCGGTTACCACGACGGCGGCCAGCTTCACGCCGGATTGGTTCATCACGGGAGAGAGGTTGGCGGTTTGATCGACCTGGACACGGACATCGGTGTAGGTGATGGTGTCGTAGCCAACAAAAGAAAATTTTACGGTGTAGAGACCCGGTGGAATGTTGATGATTATCGCAGTACCCTTGTTGTTGGTCTGGCCGCCGGTGATTCTTTGGGAACCCCTCAGCACCACGACGTTTACAAACTCAACAGCTTTACCTTGATTATCACGCACTCGCACCGCGAGACGTCCGGTTGTGGCTGCGTCTAAAAAAGTGACACACCCGATTAACAGTATCAGCAGGATCAATGCAGTTTTTCTCATCGAAAAACCTCCCTTCTTAAATAGCATTATTAATTTTAAATCGTAGTCTGTAAAGAAATTCAGTCTTTCAGGACATAATATTTACTCTTAGGATGCGATTATGTAGGCCATCCAAAATCGTCAAGCATTATTTCGCAGATTGTGTCTAACGGCCGTTTTTTGACAACTGTCTGGGGCCGAACCATAGAAATATCGCATCCCGCCAACTTTCAAGCAGTATCCGCAACATTTAATAAAACTCAACTCGGGACTCCAAGCTTCAGCCAATACTTGGGTCTCACAGGCCGGGTTGGATTGGCGCTCAGTCCGCTCTCTCGCTTTCCCTGAAGACTCTCCCAGGGCTGACAGCTTTTTAGCTGAGAGGGCTGCTGCTGCCATAGATTAGAGAAAGAACAGGGAATATGGGCGGAACGAGCGGCGAACAATTTGTTTTAAAAGTTTGTTGAGCAGGATCTGGAGAGCATGGACTCATAGTGTCAGTCAATCACGATAACTTTGGTGCCGGGGACGCGTTCTTCATCTATCTCCCCGATCACCAGGGCGGAAATGGAATCCATGAAGTCTGAACTCAAGCCTGGATCGATCACCGCGATCAAACCAATGCCGAGATTAAATGTTTCGAGCATGGTTTCGCGGCTTAGTTCCCCGGACCTCTGCAGCCATTTGAACAGGGGCGGCATTTCGCGTTCGGAGTAGCTCACAAAAGCGCAGAGCCCTTCCGGGATGATCCTTTTAAGATTTCCAGGTATGCCACCGCCGGTGATATGGGCCAGTCCGTGCAAACGCTTATCCCGCAAAAACGGCTTCAACTGGGGAAGATAGCTTTTGTGGACGCTTAACAGGAGGTCTTCCACGCTGGCGTCAAGTTCGGCAACATGATCTGTGTCTTGAAGACCGAGGTGCTCAAAAACGACTCTGCGGGCAAGCGGATAACCGTTGGTGTGCAGCCCGCTGCTGGGTATCCCGATCAAAATGTCGCCTTTCTGGATTCTGGCTCCGGGAAGCAGATTATCCTTATCCACCGCCCCGACAATGGTGCCCACGAGATCGAAATCGCCGCTCTGATAGATTCCCGGCATCTCGGCCATCTCGCCCCCGATCAAGGCGCAGCCGTTTTCAGAGCAGGCTTTGGCCATTCCGGATATAAGCTGTTGGACCATCTGGGAATCGAGCTTGCCCAAACCTATGTAATCCAGGAAAAACAGCGGCAGAGCGCCCTGAACCAAAATGTCGTTGACACAATGATTTACCAGATCCTGACCCAGGCTGTCATAGCGCCCGGCCTTGATTGCCACGCGGAGTTTGGTGCCGACTCCATCTGTGCTGGACACCAAGATCGGGTCTTTGAAGGAGTCTTTGTCAAACCTGAATAAACCGCCAAAGCTGCCCAGATCACCGTGCACATTGGCGTTGTAGGTGCTTCTTGCCAGCGCGCGGATGGCATTTACTGCGTCTTCTCCAGCCTGGATGTTCACTCCAGAACTGCGGTAGTCCAATTTATCTTCTTTCATACAGTCGATCCTGGGGTTCAAGCCCAGTTGCGCAATTGGTGGACTTTTTTCTGCAATTCGGCAAATTCCTGATTGACCAGACCGTCCACGCTGAACGAGGCAACATTTTTCGCCGCCAGCACCGTGCCAAAGCGCACGGCGTTGCGGATGGCATTCTTGTTCAATTCATCCTGGGTGGCCAGATAGCTCATGAAGCCGCCCGCGAAACTGTCTCCGGCGCCGGTGGGGTCTTTCACCTGGTCCACCGGATAGGCCGGCGCAAAAAACAGGTCATCCGGCAAAACAGTTACAGTGCCGTATTCGCCTCGTTTGATCACCACAACTTTGACGCCCATCGAGAGCAGTTTGCGTCCGGCGGCAAAGATGTTTTCCAGCCCGGTGAACTGGCGGATCTCATCTTCATTAATAAAGACGATATCCACTTTGCTGATCACCTCGGAAAGCAGATCGGGGCACAGCGAGATCCAGTAGTTCATCGTGTCGCAAGCCACCCATTGGTAGCTTTCGATCTGGTTTAGCACCTGCAATTGCAATTGGGGATGGATATTCGCCAAAAGCAGGCAACGGCAGCATTTGCAGCTGGGGGGCAGTTGAGGGGAAAAATCCGCGAAAACGTTTAGGTCGGTGCTCAGGGTGTCGGCTTGACTCCACTGGCGATAAGTTCCGCTCCAGCGAAAGGTTTTTCCCGGCTTGATCTCCAGACCGTCCAGATTGATCTTGTGCGCATTCAGCAAATCTATGCCAGCCTGCGGATAATCCTCGCCGACCACACCAACGATGTAGGTGGGGCCGAAATAGGAAGCTGCCAGCGAAGCATAGACAGCGGAGCCGCCCAGAGCTTCTTCTACCTTGCCATGCGGGGTTTCAATCGTATCCAGGGCGATCGAACCAACGATCACCAGGCTCATGGATTGACCCCTTCAGCAGGCGGAGTTTGTGTTTCGGGAGTTCGAGCGCTGTCCGGCGAAACAAACTCTATGGCAGGTTTATCGCTGGAGCCCACTCTGTTCAACCTGTTGATCACAAAAAAGATGGCGACCAGGGCCAGCACCATGATTACAAGGCGTTTCCAATCGTAGGTCTTTTTGCGCTTATCCTGCCAGCGTTCGCGGTTTTTTTCTTCAACGTCCGTCATAAGAATTTTCCTGGCGGCTTAAGAGCGGAGTTCACTGAGGAATGTTGCGAAACGGGTGACACCTTTTTGGAGGTTTTCCATGCTGTTGGCATAGGAGAATCTGACGTTGGTGGCGATACCGAAGGCATCACCTGCAACCACCGCCACATGGTGTTTTTCAAGCAGAACTTCACAAAATTTGCCGCTATCCTTGATTCCCTGGTTGTTGTTCTGGAGGTACCAGCCGATGTTGGGCATAATATAGAAAGCTCCCTGGGGCTTGAAACATGAGATGTGGGGCAGCTTGCTCATTTCGGCATAGAGGTAATTGCGGCGTTTTTCAAATTCGACGCGCATGTTTTCGATGGATTCGTCTTCTTCGGCCAGGGCTGTCACGCAGGCTTTCTGAGTGATGGAGTTGACGCAGGAGGTCGCATGTGCCTGAACTCTGCCTGCGGCGGCGATTATGTGGCTGGGACCCGCAGCGTAACCGAGCCGCCAGCCGGTCATGGCATAAGCTTTGGAAACTCCGTTAATAACCACTGTCCGTTCCTTCATCTCCGGGCTCAGCGATGCGATGGATACATGTTTTATGCCGTCATAAACAAGGCGTTCGTAAATCTCGTCCGAGACAACCAGAATGTTTTTCTGGACGCAAATGGCGGCGATGGCTTCCAGTTCCTGGCGGGAATAAACCGCTCCGGTGGGGTTGTTGGGACTGTTCAAAAGCAGAACTTTGGCGCAGGGATTGTCAGCAATCGACTGATTAAGTGAAGCGGCTGTGAGTTTGTAATCATCCGTTTCATAAGTTGGGATGATCACAGGTTCAGCGTTGGCCAGCATAGCTTGATAGGGATACCTGACCCA